>NZ_JBFRKQ010000023.1:1553-57996 GCF_041469505.1 Vibrio sp. 10N.286.49.E11 | reverse complement strand
CTAGGTTGGTACGTCGTTTTACCATTTCAACTCTCCTTTGGGTTGGAGAGATGATCTTATTCTTCGTGCTGGTTAATTAGAATGCGGGGTTCGTGACACGCTTACTGTAATCCTACTGTTTAGCGCCAAAACAAGACATTCACATAAAGTTACAGCGCAACAAAAAAGAGAGCGACATTAATGAGACTCTCTCTTTTTATTACATGTTCACCGTAAGCTTTCCCAATCCTTTATCTTGCATCTGCTCAATCGTCGCGATAGACATTTGAACAGTTGAAAACCAATAAGGTCGGTGCTTAACGTTAAATAGTTCACTATTATCTAACGCCTCGAAAACAGAATATTTTCTACCTTGAGCCAAAGCTGCACCATAAACCGTTCGCTCAAGTACTGGAATGTCATTCACTTCCTCTAGAAGTGCCCTCTTGATGAACTGATTTCCAGGGCTCCAATCTATAAATTCAACGAGGTTTTTTAGTAGCTTAAGCTCTAGCTGCTCGACCATTGATTCAAGAAACTGTGTGTTTGGCATCACCTCAGTACAAGCATAATATTCGTCATGCTTGTCACTTGCTTCACGATAACCAAGCATCGTTTTTACCAATGCGTCTTCAAACGTTGAAGAAAAGTGGTTACAAATTAAAAACAAAGGCAGAACTCTCAACACACCAAGTAAAATGCCTACGTTAGGATCTTTAACCGACGTTTCTTGAAGTCGAACTCGAGTCGCATTTGACGTCACGACCAAGTGTTGCCAAACCTTAGGTGTGATGTGTTTAATGTTGCCATCATTCCACTTAATCAGCTGTTGACTCATTAACAATGGGAACAATAAACGACAATTTTCTATTCCTATTTGTCGTGCTGCAACTTTTGGATCGAGAATTACCTTAGATTTCTTTCCATATTTATCTGCAAACTCTTGATTGGAAACAAACTCGATTAAACTTGAGCTCAATGGCCTACTTTGCGCGGATATTTCATGGAGTTTGGAAAAGTTTAAAGATGGCGAATACGCAACACTAGCGAACTGATTGTAATCGGGTAAGTCTGAAAACAACGAACTTATTAAGGTACCTTGAAGCTTCTCAAGCATTAGCGCAGAAGCGGCATTGCTGACATCATCGATAACGTATCGTAAGGTTTGTTGCTTCGCGTCGACTTTTTCACGATGAGCATTGACTCTATCCTGCTCGCAGCGCAATAAAATACGTTGATTGTGAGATATGCGGTCAGATTCATCAAATATGACACTATCACAATACCTATTTTCCAAACTTAGTAACGTGTCTACTGTAGATTGTGCGAGCTTATATTCAGGTGAGATTAACCATCGATTAAAGCGAGCTTCAACATTGATTGAGACCTTCCTTGAGATCTCAACTACTTCAGGGGTATAACTTTTATTTGCTAACAACAACCGTGACTTTCCTTTGCCGTAAATGCTCTTGTATCGGCATATCCTGCCTTTATAACAAAACTAATATTAATAGAAATTAGAGATTGGTTCACGAAATTGTTTCAATAAAATTAAGGATATTTAGTTATAGTGCGTTGAGAGTGGCTAGTGTGTGATATGTAGCCGGATATACTTTTCTGGAAAGCTGTATTTGAACCTTTTCTTCGTCGGTAGGTGTTTTTTCGCCTGCTTGCAAACTTTACTATCTCCAGACGTTCTCACCTTTTTGATTCTTGCATAACCTTTAGAGTGCTTCATCTCAATCATCAGATCGCAATAACCCTCGAAATCAACATTACTCTTGTTGAGCCCTTTCATGACGGTGACTTTTATCTTTTTAGCTACAGGATTAACCAATGCATCGTCGGGAAAAGCGACTGGGGATAAAAAACATAATAGTAATACTAGATATCTCATACTGCTCTCTCTTTGTTGAGG
The DNA here is from genome assembly GCF_041469505.1 of Vibrio sp. 10N.286.49.E11. Taxonomy (NCBI): domain Bacteria; kingdom Pseudomonadati; phylum Pseudomonadota; class Gammaproteobacteria; order Vibrionales; family Vibrionaceae; genus Vibrio; species Vibrio sp. 10N.286.49.E11. The sequence goes on along the minus strand of NZ_JBFRKQ010000023.1, from coordinate 56,099 downwards.
GTGAGAACAGTATGCGGAGATTTAAGAGAAATGAAGGATTAACTTAGTATGAGGATTGACCAGCTAACGCGTAACTCTCAACGATTACGCTTTCTTTGAGCCTTTAGACTTAAAACCATTATGCGGGAACACGTTACGAATACGTTGCTGTACGTTTTTAGGAACATCTTTAGTGAACTTGAGATTGTAACCAGAACGTTTTGCATACACTTTTAGCTCGCCTTTAAAGGTATTGTTATGACCAATCTCTTGAAGGTTGTGCTTAAAGCTCGGTGGAAGATGCCCTTTAACTTGTTCGATCGCCCCGTCGCTAAATTTAATTTTCAATACCGGTCGATCGACTGCTACTAACCAAAAAACTAATACCGCACCGATTAAGATTACGTACATCATAATGTCACCACTACTGTTGATGGTTATTTATCGTCAGAAAGGAGCTTGCTTAAGTCTTCTTTGAGGCTAGTCACCGTCTTGCTGGCCTGCTCACTACGAGACGCTTCGCTAACCAAATACTCGATGGCATCTGAGAGCGTACAACCTAGCTCGTTCGCACGTTGAGATAGCTTTTCCCATACACGGTAATCAAGGTCGATTGATTTCTTCTTTGTATGAACTTGTTCAGCATTGAAGTGGCGTTTTCGCTTAGCTCTGATCGCTTGTTTAAGCTTGTTATCGAGCTCAGGAGACATGTTGTTAGAGATCCACTCAAGAACACCCGTAGGCTGGTGTTCCAGCTTCAATAAGGCTTGAACAGCAACGTCAGCTTCACTTGAATCAATATGGCAAGTAATCGATTCACCTTCTTTCCACTTTTTGACCAGATAGTTCCATTTCCAACCACATTCCAAGTTTTCAAGTTGCTGATATTTCATGTCTAATCTCGAGAGTTAATCCTAGTGACAGCGTAACCCAGAATGGGTTATTTCACAATTATTGTCTTGAAAGAATAGACCAAGATCATACTTATATTAGCTTAGTGATTAGTAACTACCACATAGAGCTACAAGCGAGATCGGTTTTTCTATATACTCCCTACCTCATTATCATAATCAGAAACTTAAATGACTCAAGTAGATTGGCGACATGTTACGCCTCAGTACGACGAATATAGCGCTCAATTAGAGCAATTCCCTGACATCTCGCCTTTCCCGTTTTCAGATATTCAACATAGATTCAAAGATGCGCTAACCCGCTTTGTTCGCTTGTCTAACCTTTCGCGCGTTATACTGGTAAATGCTCCGGACAATTCAATCTATCGTCAAATGATTGTTGAATCTCTAGTCACTGCTTTAGATGATCACACTCTGCCGGTTATCAAAACTGAGTCTTTAAATGCTGCCTCTCTATTTGACCAAGTTCAATCGAAAGACGGTAAGGTTATTGCGACAAAACCTGGCCTACTGGCTAGAGCAAACAACGGTTATCTGATCGTTTCAGCAAACCTGATCTTGGCAAACCCAGGAAGCTGGTTACTGCTTAAATCTGCGCTGCTTGGTGAAGCTGTCGAGCCTATCAGCAGTAACCCTGAACACTTGAATCAGTCGCCAACCTTACCTCTTACTTACAATATTAAGTTAATTGTAGTTGGAGACAGAGCTCAACTAGGTGACCTTGATTACCTAGACAGCGATATTCAAACCGGTTTTTGCCTATTCAGCGAAATTGAACAGGACATTAAGCTCTCAGAAGACACTCTGACTCAATATCTTGGTTACCTTAAGTGGCTTCAACAACGCTATGAATTACCAAACATCACGCAACAAGCGTTGACTGGCATTCTTACTGCCGGAGCAAGAGAAACCGAAGATCAAAGCTATATCCCACTGTGCCCTATTTGGCACAACGCGTTATTGAACGAAGCTTTGATTGAAGCCGACAATGGTGAGATTGATATTCACCATATCCAGCAAGCTCAACAGCACAAATACAACCGTGAATCTTATCTACCAGAACGCGCCCTTGATGATATTCGTGATGGCCAAGTCATTATCGAAACTGAAGGTGAACAAGTTGGTCAAGTTAATGGATTGACGGTCATCGATGTACCGGGACACCCAATATCGTATGGTGAACCTGCAAGAATTTCCTGTGTTATTCACTTTGGTGATGGTGATATTGCCGATGTTGAGCGCAAAGCCGAGCTGGGTGGTAATCTTCATGCTAAAGGCATGATGATCATGCAAGCATTTGTGAGCAGCGCACTAAACCTTGAAGATCCATTACCATACGCAGCTTCCGTAGTATTTGAGCAGTCTTACTGCGAAGTAGATGGCGATAGTGCTTCTCTTGCGGAGTTGTGTTCTCTGGTTAGTGCTTTGTCTGAATACCCTATCAATCAACAAATTGCGGTTACAGGTGCAGTTGACCAATTTGGACGTGTGCAAGCTGTTGGCGGGCTAAACGAGAAAATCGAAGGCTTCTACCATGTGTGTAAGCACAACGGCTTAACAGGCGAACAAGGTGTGATCCTTCCAAGATCGAACTTAAGGCATCTTGCACTAAAGCCTGACCTTATTGAAAGCATTAAGAATGAAGAATTCCATATTTGGTCTGTGTCTAATGTAGACGAAGCAATTCCTCTCATTATGAACAAACCATTTAGAGACGATGAACAAGAAAGCGTTCTGAGTAAAATCGCGGAACGTATTGAAAACTTTGAAAGACATGAGCACCCTATTGGAATCGTTGGACGCATTAAAAACTGGTTTGTCTAGTACTGATCGGACTTGTTTAGCGTACACCTGTTCACTAATATGCACCTATCAAAAATCGGAGTAATTGATAATGCAAAACAAACGTGATTCTTACACTCGCGAAGAGCTTCTAGCATCAAGCCAAGGCGAACTATGGCCACAAGGCCCTCAACTACCAGCACCGAACATGCTAATGATGGATCGCATCACTAAGATGTCTGAAACTGAAGGTGATTACGGTAAAGGTTTAGTTCTTGCTGAGCTGGATATTACTCCTGACCTATGGTTCTTCGATTGTCACTTCCCAGGTGACCCTGTAATGCCTGGTTGTCTAGGCCTTGACGCAATGTGGCAGCTGGTTGGTTTCTACCTTGGTTGGGTTGGCGGCGAAGGTAAAGGCCGTGCTCTAGGTGTTGGCGAAGTGAAATTCACTGGTCAAATTCTACCTACTGCGAAAAAAGTAACTTACGAGATCCACATGAAGCGTGTTGTTAACCGTCGTCTAGTTATGGGCCTTGCGGATGGTCGCGTACTTGTTGATGGTAAAGAGATCTACGTTGCTAAAGATTTGAAAGTTGGCCTTTTCCAAGATACGTCAGCATTCTAATCTAATAGTTAGATTTTTAGTAAAGCAGCCCATGGCTGCTTTATTTTCGTTCCAATAAATTTAGTTATAGTGCATTAAAGTATCCCGTATTAAGCTTGAAACAGGATAAATCCACCAGCGATACGCTTATGATAGCGAAACTAGAATGCTACATAGCTCTGGGAGTCTTTGTGTTGTTCTGAAACTAACAAGGCTCCAGCCGTTGTAATCAACAGACAATGGAGCCCTGACCTTGAATTCTTTACGCCCTATCTACTTATAGAGACCTGATTGCTTGTCATCTTTGGCGTCACGCCATCCACCTAACCAATAAGACCGAGAATCCATTTGGCTATATGGGCAAGCTTCTTGCGACCGTCCATTTAAACCAGCCTTGTAGCCTTGAGATTGTGCTCGTTCTAGTCGATCACGCTTTTGTCTCTTCATAGTGCAGTCCTCATACGGGTGTTCCATTTACTAACATACAATGATTACAACTTTACGGAGTTTTTGTGACTCCAACTTTAAGAATCGGTCAAATTTTCACTTTTCTCAAGGCGAAAAAAAGCCCGAGTTCAGAATTGTGAACTCGGGCTCAGGACATAAAATTATTTAAATTTTCTGCGGAACCCTAATAGACCAAGCACAGTCAAAGTTAACCAACCTAGGCTACCACCTTGGCGCTCAACTTTCTCGGTGTCGGTGCTACGAGTTACTACGCTATCAATGTCAGAGCCAGTGTCATACCTTGCTCCCTTGATTGGGATAAGCTTAACAGCTACAACCTTTTCGACTGCGTTAGATGAGGCACCACCACAGTATGAGTTGTGTGATGTTGTGTCATAAGGCTTATCATTACCGTCGACTGTACATTTGATAGCCGTTGCTGAAATCACGCCAGCATCATTGATATCCGTCGCATCAATGATTCTAAATTGGTTATTGTGACTAGACGCATCACCATCATTTGTTAAGTCATCTAACCACCATGCTTTACCACCAAAAATATCAACACGGCGTTCATCAGTTGAAGACGGGAGATCGTAAGGGTAAATAAAGCCTCTGTGTCTTCTTTCGCTGCCATCGACTTCACGAGTGGTTTCTGCATCAATTTGACCTACAATTTCGTTGTAATTGTTGACCGCTTTAGCTTCACCACTTGAACCATTAAAGAATATAGAGCTGTTCAAATCAAATTCAGCTACAGGATTCGACGCATCCTCAATTACAAAAATCTTGTTGCCAGCACTGCCACTCTCTGGCACATAACCGTTACGCTTAGCATAGCCAACAGCAAACAAATTGTCGTTAATATCGGTCGCTACAGAGTTACTGTATCTAGCATCATCGTTAGATGAACCAGACTTAACCTCTGCACCGCTAATAACTTTCGTTGACCAAGAGCCTGAAATGTCTAATGAATCACTAACAAAAACACTTGCGTTCATGTCTTGAAGGTCGCCATTCCCATCTACAGTGTTGTAACCGACACCATAAAAGATCGAACTCGACTCAACAATTGAACGCATACTGCCTTGAGCAAAATAATCGCCTTGTTGGGCATTACCACTTCTGACCCAATCAATTTCTTTTGTTGTTGTGCCACCCCAAATTGCCGCTTTAGAAGCAAACGCCTTATCTGGTTCAGAAGTGTCAGTCGGATCAAACTCTTCAGAGATACTACCTACATTGTAAACGGTACCGTTGCTTGCCGTTATCGCTTTCCAAGCACGAGTTTCTGAAGCTCCAGTTGGCGCCGCTGTCGTCGTAAACAATGCATTATTGCGAATATCATCTTTGGATTTGATCCCCACAGGTTGGGCATTCTCATCTAAAGAATTGATTACCGTATTGCGAGTTTCAAAAGTATCCCCACCTTCAACAAACGCTTTCGCATTTACGTGAGTAAGGTCATTTCTTTCCTTACTCCAAGTGTCATTCCAACGGTTTTCAGCCCAACTTTCACATGTAGAATATCTCAGCTCTCGATAACAATAGTTTTCGAAATCATCACGCTCTTGAATGTACTGAAATGGTGCATCCATTGCGAATGGTACTTCTTCACGATAACTTACCGCTTCAAGCGTATCGCGAGTCTCACCAGCAAGTTTAAATGCACTATCGGTACAGTTGCTTGCAGCTGAATCGAAGCAACCTAACGCAAGCTCATTCGTTCCGTCTGTCGCAACACCAGGTTGAATCGCCACACCATAGATTTCAGAGGCACCTGTAATTGAAGGAGTGACTTCAACGACCTTGTAAAGCGCAGCGTTGGCATTAGTTGCAGCCAAAACTAGGGCTGCAACAGTTGTTAATTTGAATTTAGTACAAGTCATTATTACTTCTTAACTTTCCTGTTGTAGTGCCTCGAGCTCTTCCCAGCGCTCAAAAGCAACTTCAAGCTCCTGCTCTGCTGCAGATAGCTTATCTAATACTGGTTGTGTCTGCTCTACAGATTTTGAAAAGAAGCTTGGATCGTTGACTTCTTCCTGAAGAGTTTCAATTTGAGTTTCCAATTCTTCCAAACGCATTGGTAACGCTTCTAGCTCTCGTTGTAGCTTATACGATAACTTCTTAGGTTTAGCTTTAACTGGTGCAGTTTTGGGAGTTTCCTCAACTACTTTCGCTGGCTTTGATGGCTTTTCAACCTGTCGGTACTCTAATGCTTGCTTTCTTTGCTGCTGAGCATCGTGGTAACCACCAACAAATTCTTCAATAACGCCATTACCCTCAAAGATCCAACTTGTCATCACTGTGTTATCAACAAACTGACGATCGTGACTCACTAAAAGCAGCGTACCCTGATAGTTGGCAAGCAAATCTTCTAAAAGTTCCAAAGTTTCGATATCTAGATCGTTGGTTGGCTCATCGAGAATCAACAAGTTGTTCGACTTAAGGAAAATACGCGCCAATAACAGACGGTTTTTCTCACCACCAGATAGTGCTTTAACAGGAGTGCGAGCACGTTTTGGAGAGAATAAGAAATCTTGTAAGTAGCTTAGAGCATGACGCTCACGGCCACCTACGGTCACTTCTTGCTTACCATCCGCGAGGTTATCAATTACAGACTTCTCAGGGTCTAGAATTTCGCGGTATTGGTCAAAGTAAGCGACTTCAAGCTTAGTGCCACAATGCAAACGACCTGAATCAGGCTTAAGCTGGTCAAGAAGCAGTTTAAGTACCGTACTCTTACCACAGCCATTCGGGCCAATTAGAGCGATACGATCACCACGCATGATATTGAAGCTGAAGTCTTTAACAATCTCTTTGCCTTCGAAGCCAAAGTTAATGTTTTCAGCTTCAAATACAATCTTGCCTGAACGCTGGCCATCGTCGATTTGGATAACGGCTTTGCCCTGCACTTCTCGACGGTTTAAACGCTCTTCACGTAGCTTCTTAAGCGCACGCACACGGCCTTCGTTACGAGTACGACGAGCTTTAATGCCTTGACGAATCCAAACTTCCTCTTGAGCAAGCTTCTTATCAAATTCAGCGTTTTGCATTTCTTCTACACGAAGCGCTTCTTCTTTCTCAACAAGATAGTTTTCGTAATCACCCGGGAAAGAGCTCAATTTACCGCGATCAAGATCGACAATACGTGTTGCCATCGATTTAATGAACGCACGGTCATGCGAGATAAAGATGATTGAACCGCGGAAGTCTTTCAGGAAACCCTCTAACCATTCAATGGTCGCAACATCTAAGTGGTTAGTCGGTTCGTCAAGTAGAAGCACGTCAGGGTCACATACAAGCGCACGAGCAAGTGCTGCTTTACGTTGCCAACCACCAGACAAATCCGTCAGTTTGGTTTCTGCAGTTAGCTTAAGCGCCGCCAATACGTTGCTTACGCGATCTTCAAAGCGCCATGCATTCGCATGATCCAATTGCTCTTGAACACGAGTAAGACGATTTAGGTTCTTTTCACTAGGGTCAGTACCGATGAGATCCAGAAGATCATGATAGATCTTCAGCTGTTCACCGATTTCAGCTAGGCCACTAGCAACGTAATCATAAACGGTACCTTGCTCATTGCGAGGTGGATCTTGCTCAAGGCGCGACACAACCACATCTTGTGTGATTTGCATCTTGCCGTCGTCCATGATGATGTTCCCAGACAGGATTTTCATCAACGTAGACTTACCAGCGCCATTGCGCCCTACTAAACACACACGTTCGTTTTCTTGCAGTGCGAAGTCCGCACGATCTAATAACGGGTGATCGCCAAACGCTAATTGCCCATTATGAATTGTAAGTAATGCCATTCTTCTTTAACCAATCATTAAGTTCTAACAAGCCAAATGGCCAGTTAAGCTCTGAGCTTTGAGAAAGGTCAGAGCTTTCAAATTTGAGCACCGGAATAGTGACCCCGTAACGGGAAAAGAGCTCATCATCAAATGCAATGTCAACAACGTTGACGTGATGGCTAATGTTTAACTGTTCCGTGAGTTGGAATGCCATCTCACATAGATAGCACCCTTCTGTACTGTAGAGAGTCAGCACTATATATCCTTATACGATCTCTTAACTACTTATGTGTAATCAACCAGCAGTTATGAATGTGCTTATTGCGAGAGAAGTCCAATGGAAGTGTCTTCGCTGAGATATTCTGAGCCTTAAGACCTAACTCATCTAGAGCTTCCAAGTCCATTTTGAAGTGACGCTTGTTGTTAGAGAACACAATCGTGCCTTCTTCACGAAGAAGACGTTTAAGGTTTTCCATCAGCTGAATGTGATCACGTTGAACATCGAAAGATTGATCCATACGCTTTGAGTTAGAGAACGTAGGTGGATCGATAAAGATCAGATCATAAGAACCCTGCTCTTTAGCTAGCCATTGTAGACAGTCAGCTTGAACAAACTGATGTTGACGACCAACACGACCGTTAAGCTCCATGTTCTCTTTCGCCCACTCTAGGTAGGTATTAGACATATCAACAGTAGTTGTAGAACGAGCACCACCCACAGCAGCATGAACAGATGCACTTCCTGTATAAGCAAACAAGTTTAGGAAATCCTTACCTGCGGCCATCTCACCGATACGACGACGAGTGATCTTATGATCTAGGAACAACCCGGTATCTAGGTAATCATGAAGATTAACAATCAGCTTAACGCCATACTCGTTCACTTCTAAGTTCGATGAGTCTTGAGCCAATTTCTGGTATTGAGAACGGCCTTTCTGTTTCTGACGAACTTTAAGCACAACGTTGTTTGCTTCTACGCCTGTTACTTGAATAGAAGCACGGATGATATCGGTTAAGCGACGTTTTGCCTTCTCTTCCGGTACATCTTTAGGCGCTGCGTATTCTTGAATCACAAGGTGACCTGGGTATACATCAATCGCTACATTGTATTCTGGTAAGTCCGCATCGTAGATACGGTAACAATCTAATTGCTCTTTCTTAGCCCACTTGCCAATTTTACCGATGTTCTTTTTAAGACGGTTTGCGAAGTCAGGAGCAATTAACTGTTCTTGCTCGCCCGTTGGACGTTCTGACATCGGACGATCTGAAATTGAGTAGTTCTTTTGGTGACACGGTAACGCACCGTTATTCAATTTGAACTGTTTGTCTGCACGCATGCGTAAGCAGCTCAGTAGTTCGTCTGAACTAGAGAAGATAGACGCGTTACAACCGCCAAATTCAGCTTTAAGCTGCGCGCCAAATGCTGTGTAAAGAGCAATAAGACCCGGCTCTGTACCTAAACGCTCACCATAAGGTGGGTTAGAAACAATCACACCATCAGTAAACTCGGTAGGACGCTTAAGTTTTGCAGCATCACCTACTTCGAATTCAATCAACTCTTCAACACCAGCACGACGAGCATTGTCACGCGCTGTTTTGATCATGCGTTCGTCATTGTCATAGCCATAGAACTTACATTCTACTTTCTTAACGCCACGACGGCCTTGGACGTTCGCTTCTGCTTTCACTTCAGCCCATAGCTCTGGTTCGAAATCTTCTAGTGATTCAAAACACCACTTCTGACGTTTAACACCTGGAGCCATGTTTGCAGCCATCATCGCCGCTTCAATCACTAACGTACCTGAACCACACATTGGATCTAGGAAAGGCTTAGTTGCGTCCCAACCACTACGAAGAAGAATCGCGGCAGCAAGAGTTTCACGTAGTGGTGCTCGACCTGATTCAGGACGGTAACCACGTTGGTGAAGACCGCTACCTACCATATCAACACCAAGAATCGCTTTATCACGGTGTAAACGAACGTGGATACGAATGTCTGGGTTCTCTTTGCTAATAGAAGGACGAGGTAAAGACTTCTTCTCAAAGCAATCAACAACGGCATCTTTTACTTTCATCGCACCGTATTGGCTATTACGGATTTCGTTGTTCGTACCATTGAAGTCAACAACAAAACGCTTAGAGCTATGGAATTGATTTACCCAGTTAACCGCAGTGGTTGATAGGTACAAATCCATGTCGTCCATACAAGTGAATTCAGAAAGGACACGTACAAATCGAGAAGCCAAACGGCTCCACAAACAACAACGATAAATTTGCTCATTGGTCGCTTTGAATTTAACACCTGCTTGAACAGGTTTTGCGTTTGTAATCCCTAGTTGGGTTAGTTCTTCAACTAATAAATTCTCAAGGCCGTTTGAGGTAACCGCTAGATATTGATTCATAGTGTTCTTTTATTGATAAAAATGAGTTCGATTATACCTGAATTTGTAACTAGAGCATCACACTAAACACGTCTTTTCATTGAATCTTTCGACTAACTGGCTAGCAAATGCACAGTCTTGAAGCGATCGCTTACCCACATCCCCTTAGAACATAAGACCTATCAAACCAACTTCATTTCTGACCACTTATTAACCAAAGTAGCAATGTGAATTTATATTCACCTCAAAACTGGTATATACCAAAGGAGATTTGTGGATGAAATTTAGCTACAAAAGACCAAAAACAGGGAATAAAGACGGTAGATTTACTCTTCTGGCGATGAAAACGGGCAGAAATTAAGGTGAAAAAATAGTCGTAAGTTCACTATTTAAATGGTTAAGCCGTGATGTATTTATCAGGATGAGGTTTTTTAGGCACAAAAAAATCGGCTAATGAGCCGATTCTGAGGAAGGTTTATACGTTTGTGTGCTGCGATGCGTGGTTGAAATGATGTGCTAGATTAGAGGTTAACCTACCATCGCTATGTGCGTTTGATGAAGAATAGCGTTCGCGTCTATCATTCTATCGTGCATGACCTTAATCGAGTCGCCAAAGCGTAACCCTTTTGAAGGTGTAAGCAGAAACTCTTCTAGGTCGACAAATGCACATAGGCTCGCACACTCTCCCACTTCTAATACAATGAAATACCCTAAGCTATGCTCGTTATTCATTTGTACGATATCCCCTTCTTGAGGGTATTCGTGGCCAGCGCCCTGTGAGTCGAAGAACCAACTCTTAGGCTGTACAGGCTTGTGGAAGCGCTTTGCTGCCACGCAATAAAGCGCGAGTTCAGCTTGGCGAGGCTCAGACAGTTCTAAGCCAGAAATTTGTTCTTTGAAGGTTTGGTATGAAGATGCGTCATCAACGGTGAATTCATTATCTCTAAACGCGCAGTCCACCAGCTTATTTCGGACCAGATTCGTTTTGAAAATCATATCCTCTCCGAGGTTTAGCATTAATGAACATTGCTGCTCATCGTAATACCAACTCCATGTATCGCTAGGTTTAAGCATCATTTCGTCTCACACTGTTGAACCATTCCATTAGGTAAAACGCAAAATTACCTTCAATTACAGTAATTTTACTGAGCAATAGGCAAAAAAAAAGAGGAAATGAATTCCTCTTTCTTATCGCTTTTCTCTACAACTCAGTGAGTTACAGTGTCTCTTTTAGTAAGACGATGCCAGATTGTCGCTTTTCAAAAATAAAAGCAATTTTCAGCTTATAGATTTTTAACGATGTCGCCAACTAGGCCTGGGCCTTTGTAGATGAAACCAGAGTAAACCTGTACAAGCTTCGCGCCCGCCATCATTTTCTCTTTTGCAGCAACATACGAGTCAACACCACCTACTCCAATGATCGGCAGTTTGTCACCCAGCTCTTCGTGAAGTTTACGAACTACTTCAGTACTACGAGATTGAACAGGACGTCCACTTAGGCCACCCGCTTCATCACAATGTTTCATACCTTCAACGATTGAACGATCCAATGTTGTGTTTGTTGCGATCACACCATCGATCTTATTTTTGATCAATGATTCACAAATTTGGCGAATTTCGTCGTCGCTTAGATCCGGAGCAATCTTAAGAGCAAGAGGAACATATTTACCATGCGTCTCTTCCAGTTCAGATTGTTTCGTTTTAAGTTCAGACAATAGATCGTCTAGAGCTTCGCCGTATTGTAGAGAACGAAGTCCTGGAGTGTTTGGTGAAGAGATGTTCACAGCAATGTAACCAGCGTATTGATATACCTTCTCCATACAGATCAAGTAATCTTCAGCGCCCTTTTCAATTGGTGTGTCTTTATTCTTACCAATGTTAATGCCTAAGATGCCATCGTAGTTCGACTTCTTAACATTCTCAACAAGGTTGTCGACGCCTAGGTTGTTAAAACCCATGCGGTTGATGATACCTTCAGCTTCAACAAGACGGAATAAACGAGGTTTGTCGTTACCCGCTTGCGGACGTGGAGTCACTGTTCCTACTTCTACGAAACCAAAACCCATTGCGCCAAATGCATCAATACATTCGCCGTTTTTATCTAGGCCAGCAGCAAGGCCAACTGGGTTTTTAAAAGTAAGACCCATGCACTCTACAGGTCGGTGAGGTAATTGTTGGCGATACAAAAGATCAATAGGTGTGCCTGTGAAGCGCTTGAAATTTTGAATTGCAAGATCATGTGCCTTTTCGGCATCAAGTTGGAAAAAGCCAGTTCTGGCTAGACGGTAAAGCATTGTGCCTCCGATAGAAAAAAGCCCCGTGTAAACGGGGCGCTATTATTTACTTATTTACCCAACTATTCAATCTATTACTGTCTGTAAGGGTAAGATAATCAAGTTTGCTAACGAATGAGGTTCATTATTAAGCAAACGTTATCGTTTCTTCAAGTTATTAAGCCATTTCTAATCTCAACCTTAGTACAGCCATCAGGTCACTTAACAACAAACAACGTTTGCGTCGAAGTTTGTTCTTCAAAAGTCGTTAGGCCTATTGTTTCCACTTTACCGAAACGAAAAAGGCAGACCTTTTGGCCTGCCCTTATACTTTTTCGTCTTATCTAGTAACTAGTCTTTTGACATGCAGTTTAGATTCAACAGCATCAATTCACGCAGTGCTACTGAGAACTTAGCAAACTCATGAACAGAACCTACTTTGAATTCGTTTAGGATGCTTTCCCAACGATGTAGAGAAACAGAGTTACTTTCCATCCAGTCATCAAGCGCTTTAATCACATCGATATCTGAAGCACAACCACAGTTAAGTACTTGACCAGTTAACTGGCGTTGCTGCCAATCCAGATCTTCTCTGAATGCTGCACGCGCCAGTGCTTGCCAGTTGTTGTCTATAGCTTGGCCATTGATTTGCTTCAAGAACCAGTGCAGTGACAAACGGTCGCCTAGGTTGAAGTAAAGCTTAGACGCTTGCTGTACTGTTTTACCTGTTTCACGAGCCACTGTAGATATATCCAGTGCTGAGTACAGGCTAGACAAACGAGCCACTGAATTAGCCAGCTCAGCGTTTACACCTTGGTCAATCCATACTTGAGCCATTGCTTGATGCTCTTCTACTTCTGAAGCCACTAGGTTTTCATCCAGCTTCTCAGTAATTGCGACGACATCACCTTGGTAAAGCTCAATCAATGCATTCACTGACTGTTTACCGGTACGGTTTCTTAGCAACCAGCGTGCTAGACGACGAAGCGTACGACGTACATGGTAAAGCAATTCGTATTGAGCTTCAGAACTTGAGATGTTGTCCAGTTCACGGATGCTCTTCAATACCTCACCCAGGCCGTAGATTTCACGTGATGCCGCGTAAGCATTCGCAATATCAACAATGTTCGCGCCCGTCTCTTCTTGCAAGCGAGTCACGAAGTTACAGCCCATCTCGTTAACCATTTGGTTAGCAAGCGCAGTCGCAATGATCTCTGCACGAAGTGGATGGTTATCCATGTGCTGAGAGTAGTTACGGCGTAACTCTGTTGGGAAGTATTGCATCAGTTGTTGAGCATGGAACTCATCATTCGCAATGTCATCACTCACAAGATCTTCTTTTAGAACCATTTTACCGTAAGCGATCAATACTGATAGCTCTGGTCTTGTTAGTGCTTGGCCCTGCTTCTCACGTTCTAGCAGCGTTTCGTCATCTGGGATGTATTCCAAACCACGGTCTAAGTACCCGGCTTTTTCCATTGTGTGGATAAAGCGGATTTGCTCTTTCACTAAGCCTACACCTTGATGCTCAGTAACAGAGATAGACTCAGCTTGGCAGTAAGCGTCGTCTAGTACGATTTCACCTACTTCATCTTCCATAGATTCAAGAACTTGGTTACGTTGCTTAACGGTAAGATCACCATTAGACACCAAGCCATTCAAGAAGATCTTAATGTTAACTTCGTTATCCGAGCAATCTACACCACCAACGTTATCGACAAAGTCAGTATTAACTCGACCGCCCGTTAGAGCGTATTCAATACGACCCAATTGAGTCATACCCAAGTTACCGCCTTCACCAACAACCTTAGCTTTCAGGTCACGGCCATCGATACGTAGCACGTCATTTGCACGGTCACCCACATCGGTATGAGTCTCACTAGAAGACTTAACGTAAGTACCAATACCGCCGTTCCAAAGTAGATCAACTTTCATAGACAAGATCGCTTTGATCAAGTCGTTTGGTGCCATTGATGCTTTCTTGGTACCCAGCATTTTCTGAATTTCAGGTGTCAAAGAGATAGACTTCGCTCGGCGAGAGAAGATGCCACCACCTTGAGAAATCAGGTCTTTATTGTAATCTTCCCAACTTGAACGAGGCAGATTAAACAGACGGTCACGCTCTACCCAGCTTGATGCTGATTCTGGATTCGGGTCAATGAAGATGTGCATGTGGTTAAACGCAGCTTGCAAGCGAATGTGCTTAGATAGCAGCATACCGTTACCAAATACGTCACCCGCCATATCACCCACACCAATGGCAGTGAAGTCTGTGCTTTGACAGTTAATACCCATTTCGCGGAAGTGACGTTTAACCGATTCCCAGCCACCTTTCGCCGTGATACCCATGGCTTTGTGGTCGTAACCGTTAGAGCCACCCGATGCAAACGCATCACCTAGCCAGAAGTTGTACTCTTCAGCTACTGAGTTCGCTAGATCTGAGAATGTCGCGGTGCCTTTATCGGCTGCAACAACCAAGTATGGGTCATCTTCATCGTGACGAACAACGCTCTTAGGTGGGATAACCTCACCTTCAATGATGTTGTCTGAAACGTCTAGCAATGCACGGATGAAGCGCTTGTAACAACGTTGACCTTCAGCAAAAATCTCGTCTCGGCCAGACATCATGTGTTGACGCTTACAAACGAAACCACCTTTAGCACCAACCGGTACGATAACCGTGTTCTTAACTTGTTGCGCTTTAACTAGGCCTAGAATCTCAGTACGGAAGTCCTCTTGACGGTCTGACCAACGTAAACCACCGCGTGCTACTTTACCGCCACGTAAATGCACACCTTCAATGTCTGGTGCGTAAACGAAGATCTCAAACGCAGGAACCGGCGCAGGGATATCTGGAATCTCGCTTGGTCTCATTTTCAGAGCCAACCAAGGTTTAGACTGCTTATTCTCGTCTACTTGGTAGTAGTTAGTACGAAGCGTTGCAGTGATCATTTCCATGTAGCGACGAATGATACGATCATCATCCAAGCTTTCTACATGATCCAACTGTTCAGTGATCTTCTTAATAAGATCTTGTTGGCCTTTTACGCTGCCCTTCAGTTTCGGGTCAAAACGCTTGCCGAATAGGCTCACTAGCCCTTTCGCTAATTCTGGGTAATGAGACAATGTGTCTTCAATGTATTGTTGGCTAAATGGGAAACCAACTTGACGCATGTAACGAGCATAAGCACGTAAGATTGAGATTTCACGGCCAGAAAGACCAGCGCCAAGTACTAAGCGGTTGAAACCATCGCTGTCTAACTCACCCGCCCAGATTGCCGCAAAGGCTTGTTGGAAAAGATCGCGAGCTTCACGAAGATCAATGGTCTTATCGCTCTTGTGCAGCATAGAGAAATCAAGGATCCAATAGGTCACACCGTTGGTTTTACGCACTTCATATGGAGATTCACCGATAACGCGTAGGCCAAAGTTTTCAAGCATTGGCATAACATCAGAAAGGTGAATTGGCTCATCGCTGTGGTAGAACAACTTCAAACGAACGGCTTTTGAATCTGCCGCTTCTTCTTGAGGACGGTAGAAAAGCATACCCAGTTTGTTGTCTTCACTTAGCGCTTCTAAACGTTCAATGTCGGCAACAGCAGAACCTGGCATCATGTCTTCTTTGTACGAACGTGGGAATGCACGCATGTACTCTTTCGACAATGGAAGACCTTTGCTTTCACCGAAGTTTGCAATGATAGATTCAGACAGACGGTCATCCCACGTAGACGATACTTCCATTAAATTTTGCTCAATTGTTTTCACGTCCACATCCATGTTGTTGTTATCAACACGAACAATATAGTGCGTTCTTGCTAGCGGGCTTTCAGAGAAGTACGTTGTAAATTCAACCTCTTCTTCACAACCAAAGTACTGTTTCAAGATGCGCTGTGTTTGGCGACGAAGCTCAGTGTTGTAACGATCTTTTGTTACGTAAACCATGCAGCTAAAGAAACGACCAAACGGGTCTTTGCGAACAAACAAACGCAGGAGATCGCGATCTTGCATTTGTACTACGCCCGTACCGACTTCTAGTAGCTCTTCTTCTCGAGCTTGCAGCAGTTCATCACGTGGGTAGTTTTCAAGAATGTTGTGCAGCGCTTTGTAAGAGTATGAACCTTCACGGTAACCACTCGCATCCAAAATACGTTCTACTTTCTCGCGAACAAGAGGAATCGTTTCAACGGTTTGGTTATAAACGGCAGATGTGTAAAGACCAGTAAAGCGGTGCTCACCAATGACCTTACCGTTCTTATCGAACTTCTTAATACCAATGTAATCGTTGTAAGCTGGGCGGTGAATGCGTGAAGCCGTGTTGCCCTTGGTTACGATAAGCACATAAGGCTTTTTCGCTTCAAGACGTGCCGAATCAGAAAACTCAGATAGCTTAACGTTACGTACACGATCTGAGTTCGCAAACAAACCAAGACCTTGCTCCTTGGTCGGTTGCAGTTCAGTGTCGCCGTTAACTGAAACTAGGTCATATTCCTTATAACCCATGAATGTAAAGTTGTGTTGGCCTAACCAACGAAGAAACGCCAACGTTTCATCAAAGCGCTGGCCGTCTACTGGAATGCTCTCTTTTTGCTGTTCAACTTGATTGGTCACTTCTTCAAGTCTTTCAACCATCTTCAACCAATCGTTCACGACTAAGCTAGTGTCGGTAAAGATATCCAGCAACTCCGTTTTAAGTGCTGTCATTTCAGCTTTACTACTCAGACGGTCAACTTCGATATGGAAAAGCGATTGGAATGCACCTTCGTTATTGCTTACACCAACAACACTGCCCTTATCTGAGCGAGAGATTTGTGTTGGGTTATGAAGCATAAGGTGAGAAGAAAGGTCTAGGCGAGTCAATGCCATTTTTACGGAATCAACAAGGAATGGACTGTCTGGAACGACTATCTCAACGATAGTATGAGTAGACTGCCAACCTTGACGACTTACCGTCGGGTTGAATACGCGTACAGAGATTTCGTCGGCTTTCTTTTCATTGATGTGATGCCATAAGCTAACTACAGCACCATATAAATCGGATTCGTTTCTCTGAGTTAGATCGTCGTGAGAAACGTTACTAAACAAGTGTTGAGCAAGTTGAGTTACGAGAGGTCGATGAGCAAGGTCAAGTTTGTCTTGAATCAGCTTGTAAACTTTTTCAAGTAAAACTGGAACCACAGTTTCACGTGCGGTCATAGTCACACTCCACAATTAGAATTATATTTTATTATTAGGGGGATCACTTAATCTGGTGTTTGAAACGTGCCGTTGAGCGCTTTTCTACTAACGAGTTAAGCAAAGGTAATGCATTCATTTATTGTAAAAGCATTATTGAAAAATAGTTAATTGTTTTGGAGGTGGTAAGAGCTGAAATGTTTGATTATGTGATTAAGATTCCTTTTAACTCACTAGGCACGCCAAGGTTTACAGAGCTTCTAACTTAATAAACTTATTTTTTTGGTCAGTTGTCAGCCTAAACTGCCCTCTAACCCCTATTTGTGTAAGAAATGGTCTGAACCGAGTTGCAGGTAACTGTAAGCGTAAACCTGTTGTTGTTATCACTTGAACTTTACTTGCGGCGCCAGAATAGCTGGCCAAAAACTGCTGATATGAGATGTTAAGTTGGAAAATATAGCGATTCATACGATACCTGTATAAATATACAGTGCCAGTGTTTTTTGGCACTTTTAGATGTCTGACGGTGAAACTGAACTTGAAGTTGCTCTAGCTTATCGAAAATTCGATGAACCAGAAACAAAAAATCAGTGGCAGATATTCTCTACCACTGATGACCTTTCGTTATAGCAAACAGTTTATTAGTAAACCGCTTATTAGCAAACAGTTACCTGAATGCGCGCTGACTTAAGCCTCTAGTGCTTTCGTCACTTTCTCAAACAAGTCTTTTGCTAGGTTGTCCATGCTCTTCAATGTCTCAAGTTCCTGTTTGATAAGAGCTTGGCGTTCATCATCGTACTTACGGAACTTAAGTAGCGGGTCAATCAGACGTGAAGCCACTTGTGGGTTGCTGCTGTTTAGCTCACGTAAGATCTCGCCAGCAAATGCATAGCCTTGACCAGACTTGTCGTGGAATTGAACCGGGTTCATGTTTAAGAATGAACCGACCAAGTTACGGGTACGGTTCGGGTTCTTCAAACTGAACGCCTGGTGCGACATCGACGCTTTGATCACTTCAAGTGCGTTTGAACTTGGGTTTGTACCTTGCAATGCAAACCACTTATCCATAACAAGACCATCGTGTTTCCACTTGTCACTGTAATCCGCCATCAAGGTTTCACGACATGCAAGTTGTGCGCTGTTTGCCGCGCCCATTGCTGCCATCGTATCTGTCATGTTGTTTGCTTGCTGGTACATCGCAACAACCAAGTCATTACCCTGCTCTGTATGTGCTAAGTAACTTAGGCAAACTTTACGTAGAGTACGCTTACCAATCGAATCGTGATCGACCGTGTATTCTGTTAGTGCGTGGCTGTGATAAACCGCCGCTAACTCGTCTTCAAGTTCTGCAGCTAGTGTGACTTTCATTGAGTTAAGAACCGATGCGACCGCATCAATATCAACGCGCTCGTACCAACCCGATACTTCATTGTGGCTTGGTAGAGAAAGCATTTCTGCAATAAACGCAGGCTCTAGTGAATCACTCAGCAGTACGCCACGGAATGCATCAACAACAGAATCAGAAAGCTCAAACGCTTGACCCTGCTGAACTTTCTCCACGTTACTGCGGATGTACTTCGCTAATAGCATTTGACCCGCATCCCAACGAGAGAATTCATTGCGAGCATTCACCATCAAGAAGATCAGTTCTTCATCTGAGTAGTCATATTCCAATTTCACTGGCGCAGAAAATTCACGAAGTAATGATGGGATCGGTTGCTCAGAAACGTTTTCAAACACGAACGTTTGCTCTGCTTCTTTCACATCTAATACATTATGAACTGGCTTACCGTTACATTGTAACTCAACAACTTCACCCGCAGCTGTGTACAGCTCGATATCAAGAGGAATATGCAGAGCCTGCTTTTCCGTTTGCTCATGAGTTGGCGCTGTTACTTGGCGAGTTGTTAACGTGTACTGTTTCTTCTCTGCGTCGTACTTACTTTCAACAGACAGCGTCGGCGTACCAGACTGGCTGTACCATAAGCGGAACTGAGATAAGTCAACGCCCGACGCATCTTCCATTGCCGCGACGAAGTCTTCACATGTTGCAGCCGTACCATCGTGACGTTCGAAGTACAGCTTCATGCCTTTTTGGAAACCATCTTCGCCCAACAATGTGTGGATCATACGGATCACTTCACTGCCCTTTTCGTACACGGTCAAAGTATAGAAGTTATTCATTTCTATCACTTTTTCTGGACGAATTGGATGAGACATTGGGCTAGCATCTTCTGCAAATTGTGGACCGCGAATGATACGTACATTGTTAATACGGTTTACTGCGCGAGAACCAAGATCAGATGAGAATTCTTGGTCACGGAATACCGTTAAGCCTTCTTTCAGACTTAACTGGAACCAATCGCGACACGTCACTCGGTTACCTGTCCAGTTGTGGAAATATTCATGGCCGATTACTGCTTCAATACCTAGGTAATCTGTATCCGTTGCAGTTTGGTCGTTTGCTAGAACGAACTTCGAATTGAATACGTTCAAGCCTTTGTTTTCCATCGCACCCATGTTGAAGAAATCAACGGCTACGATCATGTAGATGTCTAAGTCGTATTCAAGATTGAAACGTTCTTCGTCCCACTTCATTGAGTTAATCAAAGAAACCATCGCGTGGCTCGCACGGTCTAGATTGCCTTTATCAACAAAGATTTCTAGGTCAACTTTACGACCCGATTGTGTAGTGTATGCGTCACGAAGTACATCAAAGTCACCCGCTACTAAAGCAAACAAGTACGCTGGTTTTGGATGTGGGTCTTGCCACTTCACCCAATGACGACCGTTTTCACCTTCACCTTCATCTACACGGTTACCATTACTTAATAAGAATGGGTTCTCTGCTTTGTCTGCAATTACCGTTGTAGTGAATTTCGCCAACACATCTGGGCGATCCATGTAGTAAGTGATACGGCGGAAACCTTCAGCTTCACATTGAGTACAGAACGCGCCACCCGACTTGTACAAGCCTTCAAGTGCACTGTTCCCTTCAGGGTTAACTTCGGTAACGATGGTTAGAGTAAATTCTTTTGGAAGGTCATTCAGCGTAAGTTGAGTTTCAGACTGCTCGTACTGAGTCCATTCGTTGCCTTCAACCAAAACAGAAACCAACTTCAAGCCTTCACCATCAAGTACTAATGTCGTGCTGTCTTTCTCCTGCTTAACACTAGAAACAGCCGTAACAATGGATGCTGAGTCGTACAAATCGAAAGTAAGATCGATTTCAGAAATCGTGTGAGATGGTGATTGATAATCTTTACGATACTTGGCTTGAGGTGTATGTGCCATGACGGGTTCCTTTTGATCGTTATACGTAATTATTTTTTAACTGTATATATCTAAAGGTTGAGCGCCAATAAAACAAGGGGAATATTAAAAAAAGGAGGCATTGTAAGAAAATGCCTCCATGTTTTGCTATTTTATCAATCAAATCAGACAGGAACGCCTAAGAAATGAACTGTGCACAATATTATCAACGAGTACGCCGTTACTGCTAAAACTCACGATTATCGAATGCGATTGAGTACCGCAAACATATCTCCCTCTTCACCTTGCAGCGTTAACACATCGCTGTTCAGTGTATATCGAGTGCCGTGTTCACCGTTCTCATAAAGTAACACTAGTTGATCGCCTTCTGTGTAATACACCCCGCGACGAATGACTTCACCACCTTCTTCATCTGATACTCGGAACATGAATATAAAGTCCGGCTGAAGGACTAAATCCATTTTTTGAATGTTACTCGCACGTAGATCGCTTCCAGACAGTTGGGCACTTGACCAGATTCCCGCCAATGCATTTGGCAAGGCCTTAGTGAACATAACACCGTTAAGATTCAGCATGTTGTGATTACTGCTGTACGCGTAAACCTGAGGTTCTGAGGTATTCAAACCCAAAATAATCGTGTCTTCATTGGCGTTATACAAACCTTCCCAATGATCTACACTGTAGTCTTTCTTTTGGATATCGATAGTGAATGAGTAGTTTGAATCAAGAGTGAGCTTGATCGCTCTAAAGTTTTCAGTGCCTTGCTCAGGATCAGGATTCATCAAATACCAATCACCAAGCAGCAAAGGAAGGTCAAAATGAGATAGATTACTATCACTTTTTGATTGTTGGTTACTCGAAGCGACCTCGCTCCCAAAAGCCACAAAACTTAAACAAGATAAAAATAGTAGAATCCATTTCATAAGCGTCCCCTCGTTTTCTTTAAGCTTAGGCACGTAATGAATAGAAAGCGAAAAAATATGATCTAAGTCACTAAATTTTAAGTGCGAAGTAACTTAAATGTCATTATCACTCGAAAAATAATACTTAAGTTTAGTTATTTTTACAGTGTACTTCACAGCCGAAAATCAAATAACAGTGGTTCTGCAGCAAGTTAAAAAGCGAGGAAGCATGCCGTTAACATGACATTATTCGAGGCAAGAACACAGGTACAAAAAAAGCGAGCCTAAGCTCGCTTTTCAAATAGTACGTCTTTAAACAATCACCTTATAACAGGTATTTTGTTTATTTCTTGATCATATCCAGCATGATAGCAACTGATTCATCAAGATAAGCATCCGGGGCTTCGTAGTCTTTTGGAATATCATCCAACGTTTTAAATGCCTCTAACTTAGCGGCTTTTTGACGTTGGTTAATACGCTCTAGACGAAGCGCATCCGCATCATCACTCTCTTGTTGACGAACCTTTTCATTAAGAGAAAGGTCATTGTCGTCTTTATCTGCCTTATATTTTTCAATATCTTGCGCGATAAAGCCAAATTCCATGTCTGTTGCGATACGAGCTTCGTGTTTAGCCGTCAACGCTGCGATCTGCTCATCGTTACGCTGTAACACTGAGTACTTCGCTTTGTCGATGCTGTCCCAAGGAAGAGCGTTGTCTTCAACACTTTCACCAGTATCTGCAGGATCAATTGGCGTTGGGTAAGCAATATCAGGTACTACACCCTTGTTTTGCGTACTACCACCATTGATTCGGTAGAATTTTTGGATTGTGTATTGAACGTAGCCTAACTCTTTATCGAACAAATCATAAATATGATTCAAAGAGCGATGCTGTTGCACCGTACCTTTACCGAAAGAGTTTTCACCTAGGATGATTGCACGGCCATAATCTTGCATCGCTGCTGCAAAGATTTCAGACGCTGAAGCACTGTAGCGATTCACCAATACCGTTAACGGGCCTTGGTAACTGATTTGACCATCAGTATCGCTGTTCACTTTGACACGACCGTAGCTATCACGAACCTGAACAACAGGTCCTTCTTTGATAAACAAACCAGAGAGTTCAGTTGCTTCAGTCAGTGCACCACCACCGTTGTTTCGGAGGTCAACAATAATACCTTCAACACCTTGCTCTTTAAGCTCGGTGATCAGTTTATCGGTATCTTTAGAAAGGCCAACGTAGAAACTTGGTACTTCTAATACACCAATTTTCTTGCCGTCTTTCTCGATCACTTCTGATTTAACAGCGCGGTCTTCTAAACGAATCTTATCGCGAACAATTGTGACAACGTGACTTTTTGCATCTTTACCATCTGGCAAGATCTGTAGCTTAACTTTGGTCCCTTTAGGGCCTTTAATAAGTTGTACTACATCGTCTAAACGCCACCCGATAACATCAACAATTTCTTCGCCATCTTGACCAACACCAACAATGCGGTCTCCATCACTCAATTGTTTGCTGTTTGACGCAGGGCCACCAGCAACTAAAGAGCGAATAACGGTGTAGTCGTCTGTCATCTGAAGCACAGCACCAATACCTTCTAGAGATAGGTTCATCTCAGATTGGAATTGTTCTGCATTTCTTGGAGAAAGGTAACTTGTGTGAGGATCAACTTCACGCGCAAATGCGTTCATGTAGATCTGGAAAGCATCTTCATTATGCGATTGCGTAATACGCTTCATCGCATTGTTGTAACGCTTTTCCAAAACTTCTTGAATCTCTGGCCACTCTTTACCAGTAAGTTTTAGATTCAACGCATCATATTTAACGCGTTTTCTCCAAAGCTCATTCACTTCAGCGATATCTTTTGGCCACTCAGCTTCACTACGATTGAGCTCAATACTTTCATCGGTATCAAACTTAATCTCTGTATCTAGCAAAGACAATGCATATTGAAAACGTTCAAAACGCTTCTGCATAGACAGATTATAAACATCGAATGCAATCTGGTTATTGCCCGATTTCAGCTGATCATCAATTTGTTTAGATGACGCAGAGAAAGAGTCAATATCAGCTTGAGTGAAGATATTACGATTATAATCCAGCATCTCTAAGTAACGATTAAAGATAGCTTGAGAGAAATCATCGTTGAGATTGAAGTGTTTATAGTGAGAACGAGTAAATCGAGAAGTAACACGTTTACTAGCAGTTTCGTGTTGGACCTCAGGAGCGAGTAGAGGTAAATCGTCCTGATCTAATTTGGCTTCAAGAGCCTGAGCTGAAGCTGCTAGCCAAAAGCTAGCAGCAATCAGTGTCAATTTTGAACGGCATTTCATGCGTAGGAGTATCTCCTTTAAGCGCGCAAGTGCTCCGCTTTAACAACCATTTGTAGGCCGTTTGCTAACTGAACACGCACATCTTCCTTATTGATTTCAACAATGGTCGCAGCCATGTTTCCTTTACCCATGTTCACATTTACTTCTTTGCCAGCGATGAATTCGTCAGCGTTCAAAGCGCGTGTTTCTACAGGCTTTTCTACTTTTGGTGCTTTAGGCGCTTGACGACGAGGCTGTTGAGCTTTCTTCGCCTTAGGTTTCGCTTTGCCATCTTCACGAGCTTTTTGTGCTTGTTCTTTACGACGAGCCTGAACTTTCGCTTTGCTTTCAGCAAGTGTAGCTTTAGCGTGTTCAACGTGCTCTTCTTCTAGTGTGCCACACGCGTTGCCGTCTAGGTCAACACGTTCTGCGCCAGCTTTTACGCCGTGCAGGTAACGCCATGATGATGTGTACTGTCTTAACGCTGCACGAAGCTGAGTCTTACTTACTTTTTCGTCTTCATTTAGACGTTCAGCAAGATCTTGAAAAATACCAATTTTAAGTGGCTTCGCTTCACCTTCTAGAGTAAAGCATTTAGGGAAACATTCAGCAATATATGCGATAACTTCTTTGCTGTTTTTTAACTTTTCAGTGTTTTCCATGTGGGTTCCTGGTTTTTGCGGTTTTCCGCGAGCATTAAGAAAATATTTTTACGTATTATAGAGAGATGCTTGGGAAAAACCACAGTAAGAGAATAATTTATGCCTTGTTCGCGTGCGAATTAAGCAGCTTTTCCACTTCTGCCATGAAAAATGTCAATCCGTCCTCGTCAATTTGAGAAAAACGACCAACATTTGGGCTATCAATATCAAGAACGCCCGCGATTTTTCCGCCAATCGAGAACGGAATAACGATTTCTGAGTTACTTGCAGCGTCACAAGCGATGTGACCTTCGAACTCATGAACATCATGAATGCGCTGAACTGTATTCGTCGCAACCGCAGTTCCACACACACCACGCCCGACCGGAATTCGCACACAAGCAGGTTGACCTTGGAAAGGACCCAGTACAAGTTCGTCTTTTTCCTTAGCTAAATCCTGCTTCATTAAATAGAAACCCGCCCAATTCAAGTCATCCAATTCCATGAATAATAATGAACTGATATTAGCAAGATTAGCAGTTAGATCGGTTTCTGATTCAATTAATGCAACGGCTTGTTTGGTTAAGCGTTGGTAATGTTCTATTTTCATATTAACTTCCAATTAAATTGAGACTTCCATTATCAAGAGAACGCAGTAGAATGCGACCATCAAACTAAATAGGACTTATTCTCATTACAATGAACGATTCAGAAGACACTATTAGCCGTTCTTGGTTAATAACTCAAGTAAAAAAACACAAGTCCAAATTACTGTTTGCTAACATTATTGCCATACTTGCAACTCTCATCAGTGTCCCTATCCCGTTGCTCATGCCATTAATGGTTGATGAAGTATTACTTGATAAGCCAGCTTCTGGCTTAGATATGATGAACCACCTACTTCCAACATCGTTGCAGACACCCACTGGCTATATTGCACTGACTTTACTGTTAGTCATTATCATGCGTACCGTTAGCCAAGCGTTGAACATTCTACAAGGGCGTCAATTCACGCTCGTCTCCAAAACAATTACCTATCAAATGCGTAGCAAGATGATAGATAAACTTGGCCGTATTAGTATTCGACAATACGAGACCAAAGGCAGCGGCGGCATTAATGCTCACCTAATAACAGACATAGAGACAATCGATAAGTTCATTGGCTCAACGCTCTCTAAGTTCCTCATCAGCTTCTTAACTGTGTTCGGTACCGCGATCGTGTTGTTATGGTTAGAGTGGCGTTTAGGGTTGTTCATTCTACTGGTCAATCCTGTTGTTATTTATTTCTCTCGTAAACTAGGCAGCAAGGTTAAGCACCTTAAAAAGTACGAGAACCAATCTTTCGAACGTTTTCAGAATCGCTTGGTGGAAACCTTAGATGGTATTTACCAACTGCGTGCAGCGAATAAAGAACGCATTTTTCTCGATGAGCTTAAGATTCAAGCAAACCAAGTAAGAATCGATGCCGACAAATACGCTTGGCAATCTGAAGCTGCTGGCCGCGTTTCGTTTCTCCTCTTCTTGTTAGGTTTCGAGCTTTTCCGCGCTGTCGCTATGCTAATGGTTCTATTCAGTGACTTAACCATTGGTCAGATTTTTGCGGTATTTGGTTACTTATGGTTCATGTTGGGCCCGGTTCAAGAGCTGCTAGGGATTCAATTCTCTTGGTATAGTGCAAAAGCGGCACTGCAACGCATCAACGATCTACTTCAATTAGAAGAAGAGAAGCGCCCGATTAGCAAAGTAAACCCGTTTTATGAAGATCAAGAAGTGACAGTCGACATCGAAGACGTTACATTCTCTTACACATTAGAAAACACTGTTTTAAATAGGCTATCACTACACATCCCTGCAGGTAAGAAAGTCGCTTTGGTGGGTGCGAGTGGTGGTGGTAAATCTACCTTAATCCAGTTGCTAATTGGGGTTTACCAAGCGGACTCAGGTTGCATTCGCTATAACGGTGAAACAACCGACGACATCAGCTTTGATGTAATACGTAATCAAATTGCCGTTGTTTTACAACAACCTATACTCTTTAACGATACATTGAGGCATAATCTGACCCTTGGTGCTGAATACGATGAAATGTCGTTGTGGCGTGCGCTTGAAGTCTCTCAAATGCAAGATGTCATCAAGCAACTCAGCAATGGCTTAGATACACAGATTGGTAGGAATGGCGTCCGACTGTCTGGCGGTCAACGACAACGCTTAGCAATAGCTCGTATGGTGCTGAGCAATCCTAAGTTTGTTATTCTTGATGAAGCGACATCTGCACTCGATACAGCAACAGAGTCAGCACTGCATAAAGCGTTGAGCGAGTTTTTGAAAGATCGCACAACTTTGATAGTGGCTCATCGATTATCAGCGGTGAAACAGGCCGATCTAATCTATGTTTTAGAAGATGGGCAAGTCACACAAACGGGAACACATGGTGAATTGGTTGAACAACAAGGACTTTATCAAACACTCTACGGCAGTGTGCAATCGCACGCCTGATGTTTGTAGTCCTAAGCATTTAAGTCGGGCATCGAGCCTAACTGACGTTTCAACTTGGGAGGTCGCGTGACCTCCCCATTCCCCACCAACCCTTTATCAACTCAGCATCAATGCGATAGTAGCTCAGTGCGCCTTTGTCAGGGCTGCGAACTCCCCGTTGATAAAATGGACATCCCTTTAGGGAAATCCGCTTACTGCCCAAGGTGTGGCACTCAGCTTTATAGAGGCGGCACCCCTAGCCTGTCTGGAAACCTAGCAATCGCAATTACCTGCTTATTGCTGTTTATCCCATCGCACTTTTTTGAATTCATCAGTATTCGCCTGATTGGCGTCATGATACCCGCGACGTTACCATCGGGTGTTTTTACCTTAATGGGCGAAGGCTTTCCTCTACTTGGTTTGCTGATCCTGTTCTGCAGTTCGATCGCTCCGTTGCTCGTGTGCACCTCGGTACTCATCACTCATGCATCACTGCGTCTTAAGATCTTTACACCCTTTCGTTATGCATTAGCCATTATTCAGACTCTCAAACATTGGATGATGTTGGATGTGTTTCTGGTAAGTTTGGCGGTCTCATGTTTCAAACTGCAAGATTACTCTGACATTTTCGTCGGCCCTGGTTTGATTGGCCTGATTCTTCTGCAGCTTTTCAGCGTATTACTAGTAAGCCGTATCAGTGTACGTCGCTACTGGGAAGCTTGGGCAAAAGAATCCGAATACTCTTTTGCTGAGAGTAAGAACGTACACTGTCACAACTGTCACCTATCTCAGCCTGACGGTCATACTTGTGTGCGTTGTCACCATGACTTATATCACCGCAAGCCCTACTCTATACAGAAAACTTGGGCTCTGCTATTTGCCGCATCCGTGGCTATCGTGCCAGCCAATGTCATTCCTATTTCTATTCTTATTACCAACGGTCAAAGGCTAGAAGACACCATCATTTCCGGTGTCGCTTCGCTGATTAATAGCGATATGTATGGCATCGCTGCGATCATTTTCATTGCCAGTATCGTCGTGCCAGTCGCGAAAATACTGGGCCTCGCGTACATCTTAATCTGTATCAAGATGAAGCGCGCCGTTTACCACAGGCAACGTATGACCATCTATTTCATCGTGAAATGGGTGGGGAAATGGTCGGTAATGGATCTGTTCGTTATTTCGATCATGATGACCTTGGTCGACCGCGGACAAATTTTAAACTTTACACCAGGTTATGGTGCAGTCGCTTTTGGCGTCGTAGTTGTTCTCACGATGCTAGCAGCGGAAAGCTTAGATCCTAGGCTAATTTGGGATAACTACACCTCTAAAGATGAGTCAGTGAATGAACAACGATAACCAATCACAAACGTCATATTCACCAGAAGTAAGGAAAAACAAAGGCATCTCACCTTTGTGGATTCTGCCGATATTAACCGTCGCCTTAGCCGGTTGGTTGGTCATGAAATCGATCCACGATGCAGGCCAACGTGTGCAGATATACTTTTCAGATGCCGCAGGTTTAGTCGCAGGTCGAACAACGATTCGTTACCAAGGCTTAGAGGTGGGTATGGTGCGCGACATCACCTTATCCAAAGATCTATCGAGCATCTATGTCGATGCTGACATCTACCCAGAAGCGAAGAAACTACTATCAAAAGGCACACGTTTTTGGCTCGTAAAGCCAACCGCTAGTTTGTCTGGTATCTCTGGGTTAGATGCACTTGTTTCAGGTAACTATATCGCTATACATCCTAGCGAAACTAAAGAAGAGCCAGAAACCGTTTTTCAGGCTTTAGAGTCGTCCCCTTCTGATTTGCTGGCTTCTGAAGGTCTAAACATCTCATTGACGACCAAAGATCTAGGTGGTGTGTCTGTTGGCTCTCAAATCGTTTACCGTAAAATCCCAATTGGTGAGGTTTACAACTACCAGTTAAACGACAACGCGAAATCCGTTACGATTCAAGCGTCGATTAAAGATGAATACAGCCATATCATTA
Organism: Vibrio sp. 10N.286.49.E11; assembly: GCF_041469505.1. Classification (NCBI taxonomy): domain Bacteria; kingdom Pseudomonadati; phylum Pseudomonadota; class Gammaproteobacteria; order Vibrionales; family Vibrionaceae; genus Vibrio; species Vibrio sp. 10N.286.49.E11. The sequence goes on along the minus strand of NZ_JBFRKQ010000023.1, from coordinate 27,142 downwards.
CCGACCAAAGCCGTTTTTGGAATGTCAGTGGCTTAGGTGCCAGTATTGGCTTTTCTGGTGTTGATGTTCGCTTAGAGAGCCTAAGTGCATTGCTTGGCGGTTCAATTGCGGTCGACTCTCCAGGAGAAGGCCAACCGGTTGAGATGAATACTAAGTTCAAACTCTACCCAGATCTGAAAACAGCGGGTCGAGGTATCTCTATCAAGATTGCCGTTCCCGATGATAATAAAATCAGTGCAACGGGTGCTCCGATCATGTATCGCGGCATTGAAATCGGTCAAATCACTGATTTATCGCTAAGTGAAGGGCGTGAAAACGTCGTTGCATCTGCCGCTATCCAACCGGCATTCAGTGACTTTTTAAACAGCGGCAGTAAATTCGTTCTAGAAGAGGCTGAACTGTCGCTTACTGGCATGAAAAACATTGCCAATTTAGTGACAGGTAACTTTTTAACCTTGGTACCGGGTGAAGGTGAAAAGGCGCGTCGATTTACTGCAATCCGCAAAAATGAATTCAGTCAAGAACAAGAGAAATCCGTTGCGATTCGCTTAACGTCGAACAATTCGTTCGGGTTAGATGTCGGTACACAACTTCTCTACAAAGGCATTGCCGTTGGCTCTATCATCCATGTGGGATTAGTTGATGGTGTTGGTACGGGCTCTGATAAACACGAAGTCTTCATGGATGCACTTATCGATAATGAGTACGCGCACCTTATCAAAAGCCACAACCGTTTCTTTGTGACAGGTAGTGCGACTGCAGAGCTAACCGAATCAGGCTTGAGTGTTACGGTCCCACCAGCAAAACAGCTTCTTACCGGCTCGATTAGCTTTGTGAGTGAAGGTAAATCTGAAGCTCGAACGGACTACCAACTTTTCCAAAGTAAGTCGTTAGCAGAAATTGCTAAGTTTAATCAGTCTGGTTCAAAGACACTTTCTTTGTTTGCCAGTGAGTTACCTTCAATTTCTAAAGGCAGCCCACTCCTCTACCGCAACCTACAAGTGGGTAATATTTCTGATTTTCAGCTTGCCGACGGTGGCGTAAGAATCAAAGTCACAATCGAAAATCGTTACACGCACTTACTCAACAAGCACACTGTTTTCTGGAACCGTTCAGGCGTTGAGGTTGATGCGTCGCTATCGGGTATCAGCATTAAAGCGGCACCAGTTAAAACCCTTATCCAAGGCGGTATTGCTTTTGACTCTCTGCCAGGAATCGACAACAAACTTGGTGATGTGTGGAAGCTTTACAAAGATTCAAAATCTGCCCGAAAGTTTGGCCGCGCCATTACTATCACCTCTTCTGGCGATCAAGAAGTCAACAAGGGCATGGCGATCAAATATCAAGGTGTCACTGTTGGTGAGGTTACTTTGGTGATTCCGAACTTCAACAAGGGCGGCATTGAAATTACTGCGCGTATTTTACCTGAGTACGTCGACAAGATTGCCGTGACGAACAGTCACTTCTGGTTGGCAGAACCTGAGATTGGCCTTAATGGCATCAAAAACGTCTCTGCGCTGCTCTCTAAACACATCAACGTAGACCCGGGCAAAGGTGAAAGAAACACGAAATTTGAGCTTAGCAAAGGACCTGTGCAGCCTGAAGGCAAGATATTCCAACTGCAAAGCGAAACGCGCGGCTCAGTATCTGAAGGTACACCTATCCTATTCCGTGAACTAGAAATTGGCAGTGTTATAGATGTTCAGCTGGGCGAGTTTGCTGATCGCATCATATCTACGATTCAAATAGAACCTGACTACGCGTATCTAATCCGCGCAAACACCGTGTTCTGGAACGTGTCGGGCGTCGATGTCTCTATCGGCCTGTCAGGCGCAAACATCAAAGCCGGAACGGTAGACAGCTTGTTAAGAGGTGGTATTACATTCTCAACGCCACCGACAAATGAACTTCAACCAGTAGCAAGCGAAGATCAGTCTTTCTACCTCTATCCTCAAGCCGAAGATGAGTGGAAATCATGGAGAACCGCAATTCCTCGTCCATAGAGTGAATTCCCTGACGTTTCTGGAAGATTAATTCTTCATCAAAATGCAGCCATTTGGCTGCATTTTTGTTGTTTGCTATAAATATGGTTTAGGGCGGCCTCATTTTGCTTTAAACTCCCCGCATTAATGCAATAAATCGAGATACTCTTTTGCACGCTAACGTATATATTCCTGAAGAATTCCTAACGCACATCGAAGCAATCATGCCTAGTCATCTAGATATGGCTTCTTTTGTCGCGTCATGCCAAAAACCACTTCGTAAAAGTATTCGAATCAACACATTGAAAATCAGTGTTGAAGACTTCCTAGTACGAGCAAAAGAGAAAGGCTGGGAACTGGAACCTGTACCTTGGTGTGAAACGGGCTTTTGGATTACAGTTGATGAAAGTGAAGCGCCACTAGGTAATACGGCAGAACACATGTCTGGTCTTTTCTACATCCAAGAAGCCAGCTCGATGATGCCACCTTCGGCACTTTTCCAAGGTGAAGCTGATTACCAAGCGGTGTTAGACACTGCGGCAGCACCCGGTTCTAAAACAACGCAAATCGCTGCGCTAATGAATAATCGCGGTGTATTGGTTGCCAATGAGTACGCAGCAAGCCGTGTGAAAGTCCTTCACGCTAACATAGAACGTTGTGGCGTTCGTAATGCCGCTCTAAGTAACTTTGACGGTCGAGTTTTTGGTGGTTGGTTACCAGAACAGTTTGATGCTGTGTTGCTAGACGCACCCTGCTCTGGCGAAGGCACCATTCGTAAAGATGCCGATGCGATGAAGAACTGGACGTATCAATCAGTGGTCGACATTGCCGACACGCAAAAAGATCTGATTGAAAGTGCATTCCATGCTCTTAAACCTAATGGTGTTTTGGTTTACTCAACGTGTACGCTTAGCACCGAAGAGAACCAACAAGTGTGTCATCACCTAAAAGAAACCTTTGGTGATGCGGTTGAATTCGAATCTCTGGAATCACTATTCGACAACGCAAAAGCAACCACGACAGAAGAAGGCTTTCTTCACATCTTCCCACAGGTCTATGACTCTGAAGGTTTCTTTGTTGCACGTATCCGTAAACTAGCTTCTGTTACTCCACCAGAAGTTAAAAAACGTATGGGTAAATTCCCATTTGAAAACGCATCAAAGAAAACTCAGCAAGAAGTCGCTGAACAACTAATGAGTACTCTCGATATCGAATTGCCAAGCGATACTCAGGTTTGGATTCGCGACAAAGACGTTTGGCTATTCCCAGAAGCGCTAGAGCCGATGATCGGTGAGTTCCGTTTTTCTCGCATGGGAATCAAGATCGCTGAAACCCATAAAAAAGGTTACCGCTGGCAGCACCAAGTAGCGACAACGCTCGCAACAGGTAATGAAGCTAATGTTGTAGAGCTTAGTATTGAAGATGCTCGTGAATGGTTCATGGGCCGCGATGTTCGCCCTGAAAACTTGTCAGGAAAAGGTGAAGTACTAGTGAAGTACAATGGTGCAATCATCGGCCTTGGTAAGTGGGTTGGCAACCGAGTGAAGAACGGTTTACCACGCGAACTCGTGCGCGATAAGAACCTTTTCTAAAAGCGTTCGCACTGAATACACCTTAATAAACAAAAAGCCCAAACAACGTTAATTGTTTGGGCTTTTTCTATTCTATCGGCCATATAAGTCAGTGTGCGAGCGCTTGTAAATCAACAGCTAATTATATAAATATCAATTCAAGTCACTATTTCCAAAAAGAAAAATCGCACTTTAGAGAATCTAAACTAGACTTCAATCTAACAGTCAAAAGATTAAAACGATTAGCGTAGGCTCTTCGGAGCCCTTTCCCCTAAGCCCAAACAGGAAGGTTTGGGCTTTTTTTTGACCGAAAGGACCGCTTACTTAACTAAGCTGATACCTTCTTTGTCGATAGTGATCTTGCCAGATTTGTATAGACCACCAATTGTCTTCTTGAACGTACCTTTGCTGGTTCTGAATGCAGAGAAAATAACTTCAGGAGAAGACTTATCATTCAAAGGCAGGTAACCGCCTTTCTTCTCAAGCAGGTCAAGAACCTTAGTGCTTAGGTCATCCATCTTAGCCACACCAACCTTCTGAAGAGACAAATCAATCTTACCGTCTTCTTCACGAACGTTTTTAATGTAGCCTTTTAGTGTTTTACCAATGAACAGCTTACCGATGATGTCAGATGGGAAAATCATACCCCAGTGTTCACCGTTCACGATCGCTTTGTAACCTAACTGGCTGCGCTCAGCGATAATGAGATCGACTTGCTCATTTTGCTTATAAGTCGCAGGCGTGTTGTCTAACCATTTGTTGAACTTCGTTGTACCAACGATACGGCTCGATGCTTTATCGATATACACATATACTAAGATTGACTGACCTTCGTTTAAACGGCCACGCTGCTCGCTGAAAGGAACAAGAAGGTCTTTACCTTTCACGCCCCAGCTCATGAATGCACCAGTGCTGTTAACACCTTCAACCGTCATCAAACCAAACTGGCCTACTTGAGCTATTGGTTTTTCAGTCGTTGCAGCGATCTGGTTGTCAGAATCTATGTATAAGAAAACATCTAGCTTTTGACCAATTTCAACACCTTCAGGAGTAAATCGTTTCGGCAGCAACACGGTTCCATAGTCGCTCGCGTCAAGGAATACACCGAAGTCTGCTTGTTTTACTACTTCTAAGTTGTTTATTTGACCAATATTAATCATCAAGGTTGTCTCTAATTTAAATTTGGCGGAGATTATACGTGATCTCTGATATGCTTTCGCTAGTTTCATTCATATTTTTACATTCTAGGAGACATCGTTGATCACCGTTGATAAACAAGATGCGATAACACTTAAAATTAACCATGCCATGGCTAAGACCAAAAAGCTCGACATGGACGTTTATCTATTCATTCCCGGTGAACTTGGACTGACTCCTGAAGTGCTTTCTGAAAGTGCCTTTTTCTACAGCTCAATCACTCAAAAACGTGCCTACTATAGTGACAAAACACTTTTACCTTTGGTACACAGTCGCTTGGCAAAACGTGGACGCTTATCTACAACACAGTATCGTGTCAGTTTGAGTCTGTTTGCCTACCAATATGTTATCGCGTTAGATAAAGCAGTCAGCAGCTTAAATAAAACTGATAGTGACGACGTAACGGCTGATGAAGTAGATGAAGTCATTGAATTGGCTTTAGATATCTTGAAGAAGCTACGCCGAAGCATCCCTTACGAAGAAAATCTCAAGCGCTACTACGCTAATATCGATAACTACCTATCTTGGTATACCGAGCAAAAGTTCCTATCGCTAGTTTCACACATGCCACGAGGTAGTGAGTATTCAACGATTAAAGAACGACTCTTAACGCTTTGTGATAAAGAGACCGCGCACCGTAAACTGAACCGCTACAACTCAGCAAGAGTTCGAGAGGACGTTACCCGCTTGAGTAACAAGATGCGTTTGCTGCGTCGTTTGATTGAACACCCTATCGTGCTTAAAGAAAAGACAACGTCGATGGGTAAGAACGTTAAGCGTGCCGTGAAAGGCATCGCGACCGGTTTGGTGATGGTTGTCGTGACCACTACTGTGATCTTGGCTCGTGACTTTCTTGGTGAGATTACCGCCTCTTTCATCGTGGCAATGTCTTTCATTTACGCACTGCGTGAGATCTTTAAAGATGACTTGAGAGACATCCTTTGGCGCTGGCTGCGTAAAGGCAAGCCAAAATGGAAGCGTCGTTACTATGATCCAACGACCAACAAGTCAGTAGGCCATAAACTGGAATGGTTGGACTACGCAAATTTTTCTAAGCTTGCAGATCGCATTCAGTCGATCCGTAAAAAGCGTGTGGTACAACGTGAAGAGCAAATCTTGCATTACCGCTCTCATACTGAGATGTCGACATCGACCTTTATGAGTGGTTATGAGGAGACTCGTGAAACGTTATCGATCAGCCTAAGAGCGCTGACACGGTTGATGGATAAAGGCTCAAACAAGATCTACCGCTTGAATGAAGGACAAGTGAGCCGCGAATCAGTAGAAAAGCGTCATCTTCTCAACCTGATCATTAAAGAGAACAACCATGATAACGAACCAACCTACTACCGTTGGAAGATCGTTATGAACCGTTCAAAAATAGTTGATATTGAGCAGATCACTCAAGAGTCATAGAGCCGTTATAAAGTTCTCTATAACGGTATGTGGAAACCATTCACATACCGTTGTTTTATCTCTTCAACGTTACCCATGACTTCTAAACCAAAATCTATTATTTAATCGCTATTTTCTTGAAGGGACTTTCTTAATTGAAAGCGTAAGCGTGAACTCCGCCATCGGCTCGTCACCATGTAAAGATGGGCAAGTCGCGATAATGGTTACGGGTTGATTGACCCGTTCTCCGGTCGACATGGTTTCTGCCAGCATAGTGTTGATCAGCTCACCGTCGTTACAAGTGAAATGCACATCACCTTCAGGGCGCTTCAAAAAGTTACCCGTCACCTCTTTAAAAGCCAACGAGATCTTTTCACCTTGCTGCTGAGATTTGCTCATCGCAAGAAACCCACCCGCAACATCCGCACCTACAGCCAAAACGCCAAAGTACATACTGTTAAGGTGATTCTTAGTACGCCTTCTAAGCGGGATTTTCACTTCAACATGTTGGTTGTCCAACGCGAGTAGTTTTGGTCGGCACAACCAGATAAGTGGGACTTTGAAAAAGCCAAACATGCTTAAGTAGAAATTTGCTTTTTGTAGAGGGGTCAACATTCGGATTACCTAGTCAAATCAGTCATCAGACCAGTTAATCGATTAGCGATAGAGATGTCAAAAAAAATGTTACAAAAAAGAGATATCATCGCACAATGATATCTCTTTCATTCTCAAAGCATTAGCGCCTTAAGTCGGCTTATCAGGCAAGCTAATCGATTTACGCAGTCACGACCGTTTCTACGCATTCAAGATCAGCTATGTAACCTTGTAGACGTGGGTAATCCACTAAGCCTTGAGTTACTAGCAGCACTGGCTTCTTCGCGTTCAGGGTTGCTTTAACAATCATATCCAACAAGGTAATAACCGCTTCGTTTTGTGGATCAAAAGCGTGCTGCTGAGCTTCATTGTGTTTGTCTACGCCTAAAGTGAAAGACGCTAAGCTATCAACGTTTACCACTACACCATCGAAGTAATGCAGTAAACGTTCGCTCAGTAGCACTGCAGACGGCACATCGCACGAGAACAGTACTTTCAAACCGTTAAGGCCGCGTGGTAGCCCTTGCTCGGCAAGCAGGTCAATAATCTTAGCGGCATCGCTTAACGCACGAACGTAAGGCACAACTACTTCAACGTTGATGCCCTGCTCACGTAATGCCTTAATAACCTGACATTCTAAAGCGAAAGCCTTGCTGTATTCTGGTGTCGCGTAACGAGCAACGCCACGAACACCTAGTGCAGGGTTAATCTCTTCTGCTTCACAGTTCCCGCCAAGCAGCGAACGGAATCCATAGCTGTCTGCACTGCTTAATGCGATACGAACAGAAGTGTGATTTGGCTGAACGGCAGCTTGAATGGCAATCACTAAGGTCGAAACAAAATGCTCATCGACTGTTTTATCGCCAAGGATCGCTTCTAAAGACGTTTTTTCAATATCAGTCAAAGTATCTAAGTGACTCTCGATACTTGGGTGGTAGAAGACACGATCCATCACTAATTCTGATAATGAAACGTATAAGTGGTTAGAATTATTATTATCGTTGTAAGAAGGCAGCACATCACCTAAGACGAGTTCTGGGTGCAAAGTGCTTTGATTTTCTTGAGTCATTGCTGCTCCAGCATTTTTATGTTGTGTTCAAACGAAAATACCGATAGCTGCCTGTTAATACAAGTGAAAATCCCTTATTTGACGCTGGCCTGCTGATAAAAATAAGAATATTAGCAATAACTGAGATAACTTTGACTCAATAGAGTTTATTCCTCTGTTCAATTCCGTTATCTTAACCACTCCGCAATAGAATAAAAAAGCTATCACATGCCATTAAAAACTGATGAGTTGAGAACCCAAGCTCTGGGTCCTATGCCAACTCCTGCCGAACTAGGCAATGCACACCCTATTACTGACGACGTTGCTGAGCGCATTAAAAATTCTCGCCGCCAAATCGAAGATATCCTAACTGGTCGTGATAACCGCCTATTAGTTATCGTAGGCCCTTGCTCTGTTCACGATACAGATGCGGCACTTGATTACGCTGAGCGCCTAAGCAAAATTCAAGACCAGTACAAAGATGAACTGTTCGTTGTAATGAGAACCTACTTCGAGAAGCCTCGTACTGTTGTAGGTTGGAAGGGTTTGATTACAGATCCTAACCTTGATGGTTCATACGCACTTGAAACAGGCTTGAACAAAGCTCGTAAGCTTCTGCTAGATATCAACAAGCTTGGCCTCGCTACCGCGACTGAATTCCTTGATATGATCACAGGTCAGTACATTGCAGACCTTATCACTTGGGGTGCGATTGGCGCTCGTACAACTGAATCTCAGATTCACCGTGAAATGGCTTCTGCACTGTCTTGCCCTGTTGGCTTCAAGAACGCGACCAACGGCAACATCAAGATTGCTATCGATGCAATTCGTGCAGCACATGCTTCACACTACTTCTACTCTCCAGATAAGAACGGCCGCATGACGGTTTACCGTACTTCTGGCAACCCATACGGTCACGTTATTCTACGTGGTGGTGATAAAGGCCCTAACTTCGACGCTGAATCTGTAGATACTGCATGTAAGCAACTGGCTGAATTCGATCTACCTCAACGTTTGGTTGTAGACTTTAGCCACGCTAACTGTCAGAAGCAACACCGTAAGCAGTTAGAAGTTGCACAAGACATTTGTGAGCAAATTAAATCTAACAAGAACCAAATTGCAGGCATTATGGCAGAGAGCTTCATTATTGAAGGCAACCAGCCAATGACAGACATCAACAACCTAGAATATGGCAAGTCGATTACTGACCCATGCCTAAGCTGGGAAGATACTGCAACAATGCTAGACATGCTTGCAACAGCAATTAAAGATAGAAACTTAGCTTAAGGAATCAACACAATGCCATCATTTGACATTATCTCTGAAGTAGAAGCAGTAGAACTGCGTAACGCAGTAGACAACGCAAACCGTGAACTATCGACTCGTTTCGATTTCCGCGGCGTTGACGCAAGCTTTGATTACAAAGATGAATCAGTAAAATTGACTGCTCAAGACGATTTTCAACTGAAGCAAATGCGCGATATCCTTCGCAGCAACCTAACGAAGCGTAATGTTGATCCTAACGCGATGGAAGCGAAAGCGGCAGACCAAACAGGTCGCACTTGGCACCAAACGGTTATCTTTAAGCAAGGCATTGAAACTGATGTCGCTAAGAAGATCGTTAAGCTAATCAAAGACAACAAAGTTAAAGTTCAAGCTTCTATCCAAGGCGACAAAGTTCGTGTTACTGGTAAGAAGCGTGATGACCTACAAGCTGTTATGGCTCTAGTTCGCAGCGGTGAACTTGGTCAACCTTTCCAGTTTGACAACTTCCGCGACTAATTATTGAGTTGGAGCAACCGCCTATTTGGGTTGCTCATTCATCAGCACAATGTCGTGTTTGAAATAGCAAAAAGCCACTTCTTTTGAAGTGGCTTTTTATTTATCTGGTCCAGCTTTAGTTTTATTCCGAGCCTCTAGCCGATTTCAAACAACCAGAAAGCTCTCATTTCAACTAGAAGCAATTACCTCAACTGAGTACTTGGGCTGCTGACAATTTTAGGTCTTTGCCGACCAACAGATTAAACTCTACGCTTGCTGGTGGAATAAACACACACACTCGTAATTTCTCTGCTCTTGCTTGCTCAAGCTTTGTTGATAGCTCTCCGCTGTTGGCGTAGCTCTCTCTTTCTGCATCTCGGCGGCACAGGTCGATAAATTCAAATGGACAATCGCTCGGTGAAAGTACGAGCTCTGCCTCCTGCATCAAACGTAAAGCCTTCATAGACAGCAGCTCGACATCTTGCTCGAATTCAATCCAAGTGACCTGCCCTTCGCTATCAATGCCTTCGGTTAGCGCTTGCTGGTAGTAAGACTCTAACTGCTCTCTGTCATTCACCTGCTCGATAAAGCTGGATGACAAGAAACGCTCCCAAAATTTACGACGCTCGTCGACGGTTGGGAATGACTCTTTGATTGAATTGCGTTTTGATGCACCGAAGTCTGCTATCAAACCTATGTTTTGTGGCAATACCGTTTCGAGTTTTTCTCTGATATTTCTTACTAAAACAGGTGATGCCCCGCCACTAGAGATGGCAATTTGGATTCTGCCGCGATTTATCATCGAAGGTGTGATGAAGTCGCAGTAAGGAAGATCGTCAACCACATTGACTAAAATGCCCAGTTTTTTCGCATCATTATACACTTGGTGATTCAAGCTTGGGTTGTCTGTTGTGGCCCAAACCTGCAAGTAATTTTTCGATATGATCTGTGACGAGTAAAAGTTTTGAACCCAGTGAAGCTTGTTCTCGTCCACAAGCTGCTTTAAGTAAGGCGCTACCTTGGGAGACACCAAAGTCACATCCGCTCCCGCTCGTAGTAAGCTATCGACTTTACGGCAAGCAACCTCACCCCCACCAACCACTAAGATTGGCTTATTTTCTACATCCAAAAACATTGGGAAATAACGCATGTTCTTCCTTGAGACTACTTCAATAACTATTCAGCCATGCTACCAAATTTGGAGCATATTCATAACTATCGAAGTGTAATAAAAATATTTATTGACCAAATTTCAACATTTCTTAAGTTTAATATTTCATCATTGTGATGTTGATTCAGAATATTTATCTAGTCGATTATCAATATAAAAATCTAAATCTCGTTGCACCAACAGTGTGAACCGTTGCACTATTTACATTCACTTAACATTTGGTCATTCTAATTGTGTTCGGATTTGTGATTTCATTCAAAATTCTTTTTAAATTATACATTTGTGAAACTACGGATCCTTTCCTAACCTTATAAACAGTTGTTTAAATCGCACACAGTTTCATTTGCAAAATGCAACTCGTTTAATTTGAACAACAAGGTCATAGAAAACGCAACACATAAGAGAAACTCAAACGAGCACGAGTATCAGGTGTCACCTGGTTAACAAGGAAGGATACAAATGACAAATAAACTAACACTTCTTGCTTCAGTAGTAGCTGCATCAACTGCGATGATGGCAACATCGGCATCAGCGGCAGAAAGCACTCTGGACAAAGTCACATCTCAAGGTTTTCTAACTTGTGGTGTAAGTACCGGTCTTCCAGGGTTCTCTAACCCTAACTCAAAAGGTGAATGGGAAGGAATTGATGTTGAGTATTGTCAAGCTCTTGCAGCGGCTGTACTCGGTGACAAGACTAAAGTTAAGTATGTACCTCTAACAGCAAAAGAGCGTTTTACTGCGCTTCAATCTGGCGAAATCGACGTACTATCTCGTAACACAACATGGACATTACATCGTGACACTGCTCTAGGTCTGAACTTCGTAGGCGTTAACTACTACGATGGTCAAGGCTTCATGGTTAAGAAAGAACTTGGCCTAACAAGTGCTCAAGAGCTTGATGGCGCTTCTGTATGTGTTCAATCAGGTACAACAACTGAACTTAACCTAGCCGATTACTTCCGTAACAGTGGCATGTCTTACAAGCCAGTGGTATTCGATACGGCAGCACAAACATCGAAAGGTTTCGACGCAGGTCGTTGTGACGTACTAACAACTGACCAATCTGGTCTATACGCACTTCGCCTAAACCTAGCTGATCCTAAATCTGCAGAAGTACTTCCTGAAATCATCTCTAAAGAGCCTCTAGGCCCTGTTGTTCGTCAAGATGATGATCAATGGTTTAACGTTGCTAAGTGGACACTTTCAGCAATGATTAACGCGGAAGAATACGGCATCTCTTCTAAAAATGCAGACGAAATGCTTAAGTCAAAAGATCCAAACATCAAACGTATTCTTGGTGTAGACGGTCCTAAAGGTAAAGGCCTTGGCATTCGCGACGACTGGGGTTACCAAGTAATTAAGCAAGTTGGTAACTACGGTGAGAGTTTTGAGCGTACTGTTGGTACAGGTTCTCCACTTCAAATCTCTCGTGGTGTAAATGCATTATGGAATGCGGGCGGCTTTATGTACGCTCCACCAATCCGTTAATAAATTTTCAAGCATCAATTAGGGCGGAGTTTTCCGCCCTATTTATTAAATGGATTTGAGGTTATAGTAGTATGAAACCTAATGAAACTATTTCTCCAGCTCAGGCAAAGCCACAGCCCAAAAGTGCCAACTTATTTTACAACCCCACTTTTCGCTCCATCATTTTCCAAATTATCGCCGTCGGGGCGCTTTGTGCTTTCTTTTACACGATTGTAAATAATGCACTCACAAACTTAGATTCCCGTGGTATCACCACTGGTTTTGATTTTCTCTCCCAAGAAGCTGGTTTTGGTATCGGCTTAACACTGATTGAATACGACGAGACCTTCTCATACGGTCGTACATTCTTTATCGGTCTTCTCAATACCGCTTTGGTTTCAGTACTCGGCATCATGCTAGCGACAGTGCTGGGCTTTAGTATGGGTATCGCTAGACTCTCTTCAAACTGGCTAGTTAGCCGATTTGCAGCTGTCTACATTGAGATATTCCGAAATATCCCTCTGCTATTACAAATCTTTTTCTGGTATTTCGCCGTTCTACAAGCCTTGCCTTCTGCTCGTCAAAGTATGAGTCTAGGTGAAGCAATTTTCTTGAACGTACGCGGGTTGTACTTCCCTGCTCCAGTCTTTGAGCAAGGCAGTAGCATTGTCATCGCATCATTGATTGTCGGTATTATCGCTACGTTTATTATCAACATCTGGGCTAAGAACAGACAGAAACTGACCGGCCAACAAACACCGATGTTGCGAATTGCAGCTGCGTTGATTTTAGGCTTACCGTTGATAACTTACTTTGTTATGGGCATGCCTATCTCTGCAGATTACCCTGTGTTGAAAGGGTTTAACTTCAAGGGTGGTGTTACGATAATCCCTGAGCTTGCTGCATTGATGCTCGCTTTAAGTATCTATACAGCAGCGTTCATTGCTGAGATTGTTCGTTCAGGTATTAACGCGGTAAACCATGGGCAAACTGAGGCTGCGATGTCTCTAGGCATCCCACGTTCTAGAACTCTAAAGCTTGTCATTATTCCACAAGCATTAAGAATCATTATCCCACCACTAACCAGTCAGTATCTAAACCTGACCAAAAACTCATCACTTGCGATGGCCATTGGTTATCCTGATCTTGTCTCTGTATTTGCAGGAACAACACTTAACCAAACTGGACAAGCTATCGAAGTAATCGCGATGACAATGGGCGTCTACCTAACCTTGAGCCTATTAACGTCCGCTCTAATGAACATATACAACCGCAAAGTAGCGTTGGTGGAGAGATAAGATGAGTACACATCAATTTCAACCTGATCTTCCGCCTCCAGCGAATACCGTTGGGCCAGTCGGTTGGTTAAGAAAAAATCTATTTAATGGACCTATTAACAGCGTCGTCACTGTGATTCTTGCTTACTTTGCTTTCACCCTATTATGGGCAATAGCGGATTGGGCATTCATCAGTGCCGACTGGATAGGAACCACACGCGATGCCTGTACTAGCGAAGGCGCTTGTTGGGTTTTTATCAGCGTTCGTTGGGACCAATTCATGTATGGCTTCTACCCAGAAGCTGAACTGTGGCGACCTCGCCTCTTCTACGCAACGTTGGCCATTTTTGTAGCCTTACTGGCTTATGAAAAAACACCTAAACGTACGTGGATTTGGTTGTTCTTCGTCAACATCTACCCATTTATCATTGCCGGCTTGCTATACGGTGGCGTCTTTGGGTTAGAAGTTGTTGATACCCATAAATGGGGCGGCCTATTGGTTACACTGGTCATCGCACTTGTTGGTATTGTAGTGTCACTCCCTATTGGTGTTGCACTTGCTCTTGGGCGTCGCTCAGAGATGCCGATCATTCGCAGTATGTGTACCGTATACATCGAAATTTGGCGTGGCGTACCGCTCATTACAGTTCTATTCATGGCTTCAGTAATGCTGCCACTCTTTTTATCAGAAGGGACAGAAACCGATAAGCTCATTCGAGCACTTGTAGGGGTAGTTCTATTCAGTGCAGCCTACATGGCCGAAGTAATTCGAGGTGGTCTACAAGCAATACCAAAAGGCCAATACGAAGCAGCTGATGCTCTGGGGTTAAGCTACTGGAAAAAGACCGGGCTTATCATTCTACCTCAAGCTCTTAAAATCACGATTCCTTCAATTGTGAACACCTTCATTGGTTTGTTTAAAGATACCAGTCTTGTTTTGATTATTGGTATGTTTGATGTACTAGGAATTGGCCAAGCCGCGAATACCGACCCTGAATGGCTTGGGTATTCAACAGAAAGTTATGTATTTGTCGCGTTAGTGTTCTGGGTGTTTTGTTTTGGCATGTCGAGATATTCGATATGGCTAGAAAACAGACTTCACACCGGTCACAAACGATAATTAACAAGATCAAGGACGTATTATGACGCAGCAGACAGAAAACAACTCTCAAGGTCTTATGATCGAGTTGAAAGACATGAACAAGTGGTACGGTGAATTCCACGTACTTAAGAACATCAATTTAGAAGTTAAAAAAGGCGAGAAAATCGTTATCTGTGGCCCTTCAGGCTCTGGTAAATCAACGATGATCCGCTGCATCAACCGATTAGAAGAGCACCAAAAAGGTCATATCTTCGTTTCAGGTAATGAATTAACGGAAGACCTAAAGAACATCGAAGCCGTGCGTAGAGATGTCGGCATGTGTTTCCAACACTTCAATCTGTTTCCACATCTGACGGTATTAGAGAACTGTACTCTGGCTCCAATCTGGGTCAAAAAGATGCCAAAAGAAGAAGCCGAAGCGATTGCAATGAAGTACCTAGAGCGCGTAAAAATCCCTGAGCAAGCGGACAAGTTCCCAGGTCAGCTTTCAGGTGGTCAACAGCAGCGTGTAGCTATCGCTCGCTCTTTGTGTATGAACCCTCAAGTGATGCTGTTTGATGAGCCAACGTCGGCGCTCGATCCAGAAATGGTTCGTGAGGTGTTAGACGTAATGGTTGAGCTTGCAGAAGAAGGCATGACGATGCTTTGTGTAACGCACGAGATGGGCTTTGCTAAAGAGGTCGCGGATCGCGTTATCTTCATGGATGCCGGTGAAATCATAGAAGAGAACAACCCTGTCGATTTCTTTGAAAACCCACAATCAGACAGAACGCAGAACTTCTTAAGCCAAATCTTACACCACTAATGTGTTATGATGCATAAACTACAGAGGCGGCTTAGGTCGCCTCTTTGTTTTCAGTGTTATAATTAGTTTTTCAAGATTATAAACAGCGATTCAGTGCGATTAAAATTGAACAACGAACCTTAACTGCACTTTAAGAAATACTTTGTTACACCTTCAGAAACACTTAACCGACTATTTTGATTATTATTTTACGTATACAAGAGGAATGAGAGACTTGATTTTTCGAACTTTCACCCCCATAAATGTACTAATAACTATTGAAGTCACCTTACGAGGAAGATTATGAACAGCCCTATGTTTTCACGCACAGCATCTCAAGAAAGTGCTCTGCAAACCAATAAAGTGTTGCGTAACACCTACGCATTACTGTCTATGACACTACTTTGGTCTGCTGTTGTAGCAGGCGTATCCATGGCGATGAACCTTCCTCGCCCGGGTCTTATTATCATGCTAGTTGGCTTCTACGGCCTACTTTTCCTAACAGAAAAGAACCGTGACAACAGCATGGGTCTAGTCTTCACATTCCTATTTACAGGTTTCTTAGGCTACACCATCGGTCCAATCTTAAACATGTACGTTGGCGCAGGCATGGGTGATGTCATCCTAACTGCACTTGGCGGTACAGCACTGGCGTTTATGGGCGCATCAGCTTACGCACTAACAACTAAGCGTGACCTGTCGTTCCTTAATGGCATGCTATTAGCTGGTTTCGTAGTACTACTTGTAGGTATGGTTGCAAACATCTTCCTACAAATGCCTCTACTATCATTGGCAATGAGCGGTATGTTCATCCTGTTCTCGACTGGTGTTATCTTGCTTACAACGCAAAACATCATTCGTGGCGGTGAAACAAACTACATCTCTGCAACGATCAGCTTGTACGTATCGATCTACAACATCTTCATCAGCCTACTAAGCATCCTAGGCATCATGGGCAGCGACGACTAATCGTTCCCATCATTGAAGAATATCTAGCCCAAGAGCCTACCTCTTGGGCTTTTTTGTATCTATAAGTACGATATTTCATTGGATAGCTACAATTTCTGTTGAGAAAGACAAACTTGGTCATGTACCCTATCCGCATAGTTAATTGGATTCTGGATTAAACATGTTTGAATATAACGGCAAGCAAATCGAAACCGACGCTCAAGGCTACCTATTGGATTACACGCAATGGGAAGAAGGCATGATTGAAATTCTTGCTCAAGACGAGGCGATTGAACTTACAGATGCACACTTAGAAGTCGTACATTTTGTAAGGAGCTTTTACGAAGAGTTCAACACCTCACCAGCGGTTCGCATGCTCGTTAAAGCAATGGAAAAAGCTCACGGCCCAGAAAAAGGCAATAGTAAGTACCTTTTCAAGTTATTCAAAAAAGGCCCTGCAAAACAAGCGACCAAGCTCGCCGGTTTACCTAAACCAGCAAAGTGCTTGTAAAACCTAACCCGCTTTAGGTCATTAAGTTACGTTCAATATAAAATACTGTAGTGCTACAACTACAGTATTTTAAACGCCCCTATGCGTACGTCTTGGCGCTCACTATCTTTAACTTGATGCATCACAACGTTGTCTACTGTTGCGCTCGAAGGGCCAATATAGAGCCAAGCATGTAACTTCTCAATTTGCTGACTCTCTCCGACAACTAACACTTCAACTCGACCATCATTTAAGTTCTTTGCATAACCTGAGAGACCCATAGCTTGCGCCTGCCTACTGGTGTGGTAACGGAACCCAACACATTGAACTACGCCTGACACGACAAAAATATATTGTGAACTTTCCATAACGTTGCCTCATAAATTATATGAATGATATAGTCGAGTTTCTATTCATTCACCGCTTATTGGTGGACTTACTTCGAGTATAACGATTATGAAAGAAATCCCATTTCGTTGGATTGACAAATATCTTGAAAAACACCGTTCACCTAAAAATCCAAGAAAAGTTCTATCTACTCTTCTTATTGCCTCTTCTCGCCCTGGTTATATTAACTCTCGTTTTAGATAGTGCCGCGGACTCTTTACTTGCTCACCTTTATCAAGAAGAAATGCTCTTGATGAAAGGGCTTATCGAAGCGGGTCAACTCACTAAATATCAAGTAGCTCAGCTTGTCAGCAGCTCTGAAACTATCTCTTTAGGCTACGGTGCTGGTTCTGTTTCAGTGATGAATGGAGCGTTCAGCCTAGTTGCTAACCATGACCAAAACCTTTGGTCTGCTCTATCGACGACTCAGGTTTCTATCATCGCTGTAACCCTAACGCTTATCGCACTAGGTGTTTACTACATCATGACCTTTATTGGCGGCGCGATGTTCTCTATGAACAAAGCTCTGAACACGCTTGCGAATGGCGACTTAACTTGCCGCATGAACTACTTCTTAGTTCGTGACGAGTTCAGTGAAATCGCGATTACAATCGATAAAGTTGCGGAGCGTGAACAAAACATGGTTCTATCAATCCAAGAGTCTGTCGCTCTCATGCAGCAGATCAGCTCGGACTTGAACCAGTCAACACAACAAAGTTCAGACATCTCAGGTAACCAACAAGAACACCTGAATAGCTTAGCAAGTGCAACGGAACAAATGGCGGCTACCATTCGCGAAGTCGCTACCCTTGCTCATGCGTCTAGCTCACAAACGATGGACGCTCGCGGCGTTGCTCAGAGCGGTCAAGTCAAGGTTTCAAATACACTGGAGTCTATCTCTAGCCTATCTCTAGCCTATCTCAAGAGATCCAGTCCGCTTCACAAGCAGTAGAAGAACTGGATGCCAACGCGGCGCAGATCGATGAAGTAGTCACAACCATCAACGGTATTTCCGAACAGACTAACCTGTTAGCGTTGAACGCAGCTATCGAAGCCGCACGTGCTGGCGAGCAAGGTCGTGGATTTGCTGTTGTTGCCGATGAAGTTCGTGCCCTTGCCGGTCGTACTCAGCAAGCAACGGTTGAAATCCAAAGCATGATTGAATCATTACAACGTAACAGTCAATCACTGACCAAGCTGATGGAAGTCACGGTGAACAATGCTAACGAAGGCCAAACACTGATGTCAGAAGTGAACGTCGAGATCGGTTCATTAGCGGAAAAAAACCAGTCTATTTCAGATAGCAGCACTCAAATTGCTACCGCGGCTGAAGAACAAGGCGTAGTCGCTGACAACATTGCACAGAGTGTTGAAGAGATTCGTCATCAGTCAGACAGTATCTGCGAGATGATCAGTAAGAGTAATTCCAATGTTGACCAACTTCGTAAACAAAGCGATACGATGGAAGGTTTGCTGACAGGTCTTAAAGCTTAATACTGATATCCACCACAATGTGTTGATTAATCATTACTAGGGCTGCTTCTGCAGCCCTTTCTTATTTGCTTTTCACCTGCACTTCCCCGACAATACCCCTCCTTCAAATTCAACAAACAGAGTAAATTATGACTCCTTCAATTCATCTAGCTAAAGGCCGAGATAAATCACTACGCCGCAAACACCCTTGGGTATTTTCACGCGGTATCGATAAGGTCGAAGGCGAACCAAAACAAGGTGAAACTGTAGACGTATATGCTCAAAATGGTCAGTGGCTTGCAAAAGCGGCTTACTCACCAGAATCTCAAATTCGAGCTCGTGTTTGGACATTTGAAAAAGAAGAGATCAACAAGGCGTTCTTCGTAAAACGAATTCAAGACGCACAGTCTTTACGAGAAGACATTATCGAACGTGATGGTCTAACGGGCTACCGCCTAACGGCTGCAGAGTCTGATGGCTTACCAGGTATCACAATCGACAAATACCAAGACTTTCTTGTTTGCCAACTGCTAAGTGCTGGCGCTGAGTTTAACAAAAGCGTATTGGTTGAAGCGTTAATCGAGTGCTTCCCTGACTGCAACATCTACGAGCGTTCAGACGTGGCAGTTCGTAAGAAAGAAGGCCTAGAACAAGTTGTCGGCGTTCTTCATGGTGAAGAGCCACCAAAATCTATCGTGATTGAAGAAAATGGCGTTAAAATCAGCGTGAACATTATGGAAGGCCACAAAACAGGCTTCTACATGGACCAACGTGATAGCCGCAAAGAATCGATGAAGTACGTTAAAGGCAAAGATGTCCTTAACTGTTTCTCATATACAGGTGGCTTTGGCCTTTACGCACTTAAAGGCGACGCGAAGCGTGTTATCAACGCTGACGTATCTCAACTTGCTCTTGATACCGCTAAATTCAACGCTGAACTTAATGAGTTTGATATCTCGAAAAAGCGCGCTGTATTCCTAAACGCTGACGTTTTCAAACTGCTTCGTGAGTACCGTGATCAAGGCACTAAGTTTGACGTAGTGATTATGGATCCGCCAAAATTTGTTTCAAGCAAGAATAACCTAACTTCAGGCGCCAACGGCTATAAAGACGTTAACATGCTTGCAATGCAAATCCTGAAACCAGGCGGCACTCTACTCACCTACTCTTGCTCTGGCTTAATGGGTACTGATTTGTTCCAAAAAATCATCGCTGATGCAGCATTAGATGCAGGCCGAACGGTTAAGTTCGTCGAGCGCTTCGAGCAAGCAGCCGATCATCTAACAGACACAGCCTACCCAGAAGGTTTCTACCTGAAAGGTTTTGCTTGTAAGGTTATTTAATCCTTGAGCTTTTGACTCTATTATTTTATATGACGAAACAGACATATTAAAAAAGGGCCTTTCGGCCCTTTTTGTTATTCATGAATTAAGAGTTTGGTAGGTTAGTCATTAGTGAATTTACTAAATTCGTCAATTCATCACCGGAATAAACACCAGAAGAATCGACGTCAAAACCACTAAGATTACTTGCTTGGCCCTGCAATACTATAGTTTGAGAACCTTGATCATTAGTAATGGTTAACTCTAGGTCTTGGTTGTTATCGCTAATCTTAGCTGACAAATGTTCAAGAACATCATCCATTGTATTTTCATCATGAAGGAGTTCAGACAAATCAATACGGTCACTGCCCACTTCAAAGTCAGTAATAACGTCTCGATAGTTGTTCAAAGGTTCATCAACCCACTTGAAGATATCATCACCGTCGCCACCAGTTAGAATGTCATCACCTAAGCCACCGATTAAGATATCGCTACCGTCGCCACCGAGTAAGATATCATCGCCCGCAGCCCCTAGTAGTACATCATTACCAGCATGACCTAAGATAATGTCATCTTGTTCAGTACCCTGGAACTGATCATCACCTGTCGATGCGTTAAACGAAGAAGTAGGTGCAACATTCACCTCACCACTAGGGCTTAGATTTAATGTAATAAGTTGCTGTGACTGAGCGCCTTGACTGTCTTCTACAGTTACAAGGATTTCAAATGCAACCGCTTTACCGGTGTCACTTGCTGTGCTGTCACTTGATGGTTGGAAATAGTATGAACCATCTTGTGCAACTCGAAATTCTCCGTAACCAATATCAACAACCAGTTCATTCCCAACACTGTCTTTGGTAAATGTTAGACCTGTTGGCAGGTTAATGGTGTTTCCATCAGTATCGACTTTCTGAATCACTGACGCTTTGCTCTCATCAATCATTACTGCTACTGCATCTAGGCCAGATAGAGATAGCAACAACGAACCAGCAATACCGATTGTTGGACGAAGTTTTGGTAATTCCGTTGTGATTAGAGAGTCTGGTATATAAACAACTTTACCATTGTTACCAGCGACTTCTTTAAGACCACTCTCAGGCACATTATCTGAGCTACCGACTCCAACGGCAGTCACATCTTTATCGGCAATAAAGCTGTCCCAATCGCTGTTGGTATCACTGTCCCAATCGCCATTGTCTAGACCGTCACTTAAGAAGTAAACAACGTCATTGGTATCGTCAGATGACAAATTTGAAACTGGGTTAGTATTGTAACCAGCGATTGCTGCCTCTACGCCATCTTCATAATCCGTTCCGCCTTGCGCATCGAAGATACCGTTATAATTTCTCTCATCTACTTTTTCTTGAGCGGTGGTAAGAATAGCTATAGCTTCAGCTACTGTCTTCCAACCAGTATTCGTCGCTCCAGAATCAAAGTCTATTAACTGTACCAGAACATCTTCACTGCCTTCTTGATCAGCCACGTTTTGCAAGAGATTAATTGACGCTTGCAATACGTACTCAATTCTCATATCGCTTAGACCACTCGGAGTACTTGCCATACTTCCAGAAGAATCAATAATCAGAGTAATGACTGTTGTTGGTACGCTCCCGCCTTGATCTGCCATGATATCGTTAGTTTCAGCAACATTAACACTAGTACTCGCTGTTGAAACATTTTCATTCACATCTACAGCAACGACTTCAACATCAACATCTAACTGTTCACCTGAACTATCTCTTACTGCAAGATTGTCATAGCTAATATGCTGTGTAGTGTCACCTTCAATATCAATGACCCAGACAGATTCATCACCAACGGTTACGAAACCACCAAGAACATTACCAGTATCTTTATCAATAATTTCTGCAGAATCTGGTAACCCGGAAATTCTAACTTCGTCTAGGTACTCACTTCCGTCTGTATCTGCTACCGAAGCTGTTACTGTAAAGCCAACATCTTGAAGCACATTGAATGTTCCGTCTTCATTAAGTTCAACAATAGCATCTGCAAAAATTAAACGTTCAATTTGATACAGTTTATCACCAGTACTACCCCATTCAGGAGTATCACGGTTCAAACTATCCACGATAGTCCAATCATGTTGTGTCGTCGTGTCACCAACAAAAGTTAAATTGTATTCAGAAAAATCACCTTCATATACTGCAGTATCAATAGCACTTTCAGCATCCAATGAACCAGTACCACCAGAAAGATGATCATCACCATCACGGCCAACAAAAATATCAGAACCTGTACCTCCTGGGTTTGTATTAGCATCTCCAATCAAACTATCACCAGAGCTTACATCAGAACCAACGATTAAATCATTTCCTACAGTCCCCGTTGTTTGACCATACTGATTCATTACAGTATGACCAAGTTCAGCATAATCACTTTCAGTAAAACTGGTGTTAGCATCAGCATTAACAAGCTTAGTATGCAATGCATCACTAATCACAACATTTGAAGTATCACCAAATACCGCAGTAACATTAGGCTTATCAGCCACGGCATTCACAACAAGTGTTGCTGTACCTTCGCTCGACTTAGCTCCATCAGAAACAGTCACAGTAAACGGTACGCTATCGAAATGTTTATCCAAAGCTGGTGTGAACTCTGCAGAGGTCACTTGCCCTTCTGAATCTATTACAAGCTGAACCGAACCATATGATGGGTCAACCTTGACATCTGTAATAAATGTCTGGTCTCCATCAGCATCAGTAATATCGAGCTTATCCAGAGACAAACTAACCACCTGATCTTCATTAGAAGCATCAAACTGAGAGTCATTCAAGACTGGTGCTTTATTTGTTGAATCCTGTGTACTTGAAGTTGAAATGGTTATAACACCAGTATCAGTTCCTTTGTCACTATCTGTAGCTTCATAAGTGATTTTTTCAGAAACAATCGCATCTACAACTTCAACACCTTGCAATGTGATATTAGAGTTCGATCCATTTGATTGGTCCCCATTAACTGTGTATACACGAATCTCATCAAACCCACCACCAAGCTGTATATTTGCAGTGAATTCACCGCTTCCATCATAAACGGCAGAATTAGTATCATCATCAAAGATGTAAGGGTCATTGCCTACCTGAACACCATCTTTAAATAAGATAACTTGTATTTCAGCATCAGCAGAATTGTTGTCGGCATAGTGAGCCCATACACTACCAAAATCGATATTAACCTCAGTTACTGTTACCTCAGTGGCGTTAGAATCACCAACTTGAGTAAAGTCTATCGAGATATAATCTTTAGTTGAAACATCAAGCTCTTTGTCACCTACACCTAATCCTGACTCATTAGCCGCACTATCATAATGCAATGTTTCAGCTGTTAAATTGCTAGATGAGTCAGGTCTATCTCCATCGAAGCGACCACCAGAAATGATTACACCACTATCTAATGTATAAGATGTTTTGGAACCATTTATATTGTTAAAATCTTCTGATGCATCAAAAGAGAGATCGGAATTAACAGTTTCATCCAGCACATATTCGATTTGTGAATCTTCACTTAGAACTGTGTTTTCATTAACCAATGTACGAATATCACCATCAACCACATATAAAGAACCAAACTCAGGAAGATCAATAATCGAAAGTTGTACATCTTTATTATCAGTACTGCTTAAATCATCTTCAGCATCAATTACGTGAGAATCGAACGTGAACTGTACTGACTGCTCTGTACCTAATTCAATACTAAAGCTAGAAGCACTAGGATCGATATTGGTAGATAACGCATCTGTCCCAACAAACTGAGTACCTGATGGTTGATCTTGATATGTTAACTCAGCAGAAACATTCAGTTCACCATCTACAACCGTGTCCATATCTACATCAAATGATAAAGACCCAGAATTTATATCAGCTTGAGTAAGAACTTTAGTCTCAGTCAGTTGCCCTTCGACTTGAACCGTCAAGGTAGCACCGACTTCAACACCAACAGGTAACAATACACTGTATGAAACCATAGTTCGGTCACTGTTAATAATATCGTCTTCATCTTTTACGATAACGACCGAAGGAGCAAATAGCTCTTCAACAGTTTTTCCGCCATCAGTAAAATTAAAGTTTTCAAACTCAATGAAAGTATTCACATCACCATTATTTTCGGTGATTGACACTGAACCATCAGCATTAAGTGTCACTGAAGCCGAGTCCAAAGAGAAATCAAACACAGCAGTATCTGTACCATCTCCACCATCAACAACTAATCTGTTATCAATGTCATCTACAGTGGCATTGAATTGATCACCTCCCCCACCAAGTAAGACGAAGTCATCTGTAGTTTCTTGCTGTGCTGGGTCAAAATCGCCATGGTAGTAATGTACGGTATTCGATGATTCACTAGTGTTACCGTAATTATCAACTTGTTTGGCTGTAAAGAATTCGTTGTCATTAACAGACGTAGAAACCAGGTTCGATATATCAGTGGTCCAGTTACCATTACTGTCGACTGTAATCGGAGTTACATTCACCTGATTACTGTCTTCATCGAATAGTAATATTGTTAAGCCAGGCTCACCAGTACCATGCAATGTAACTTCAGAATAATCACTAGCTGCAGAATCATCTGAGATATTTGTAATCACAGGAGATTCCGGAATGTCGGTAAACACAAAATAACGCTCTGTATTAGAAGCAACAAAATCGTTACCAGCATCATCACTTCCAGTCACAGTAGCGGTAAGATCTGCAGGGTTACCCATAATAAGATTCGAACCATGTGTGACTAACTTGAACGTATTGTCAGCAAGAACTACCGTCGAACCGATAAGAACTTTGCTATCTCCAACCCCCAAGTAAATATGTACAGTATCCCCTTCACTTGCATCACCAGAAACTTTACCTGTTATCTCTTGATCAGATGAAGCTTCTTCAGCATTAACAATACCATCACCAGTAACTTGATCGATATCTATACCTGCTCCTGCTTCGGTATCGATGATGACTTCAAGCTCGGTCGACGTCGCGCTATTGCCCGCATCGTCCGTCACTTTTACGCTCAAGTCGTAAGTGCCATCCGCCAGGTCGGCGCTCGGCGTGAAGCTCCAAGTGCCGTCTTGCTCTTCGGTCAGCGTGCCTTCTAGGGCAACGCCGTCTTTGAGCACCACGATGCCCGCTGCCACCACATCGTCATCGATGTTGCCCAGCGAGAACGTCGGCGTCTTGTCATTGGTTAGGTTGTCTGTGTCGCTGTCGCCGCTGTCGCTCGACGCCACCAGATCGATGGTCGGTTTGCTGATATCGGTATCAACCTCGTAACCACCGTCTTTGTTGTCACCGCTTGCCTCTGTCGTCGCCGTGAACGGGTTGCCCGCTTCATCGGTGCCACTCACGCTCGCCACGATGGTGCTGTCCGCATCCGCAACTAACTCGCTGCCCGGTACATTGATGCTGTAAGTGCCATCCGCTTTCACCGTGCCTGTGTAATCGGTTGAGTTGCCGTTCACCGTCAACGTCACGGTATCACCAGGTTTGGCGTCACCACCCACGGTACCCGTAATGGTCACGTCACCAGCCGCTTCCGCTGCGTTCACGATGTCGTCGCCTGCGATATCATCATCGATTGTGATGGTCGCCGCCGCTTCGGTATCGATGATGAC
>NZ_JBFRKQ010000023.1:0-1103 GCF_041469505.1 Vibrio sp. 10N.286.49.E11 | reverse complement strand
GTCGGTTTGCTGATATCGGTGTCTAAATCATAAGTTCTAGAAATCGAACTACTAAATTCATTCCCAACCCAATCTTGTCCGGTAACAGTAACTGTCACTGAATTATCAGCTACAAGATCACTGCCCTGAACATCTACACTCCATGTTTTATCACTTTGGACAACAGTCAGATAAGTCACACCATTTACTACGACTGATACCTGGTCACCAGTATCCGCATCTCTTCCAACAGTACCTTTAACTGAAACGGTACTTTCGCTTTCACTTTGATTGATAACATTGTCGTCAGTGATGGATTCAATAAAGATCGTTCCTCTAGCAGCTAAATCAACTAGATAGAACTCTGTCGAAGTAGCCGAGCCAACATTTCCAGCTTCATTTACTACATCTACCTTCGCATCGACGATGTTATCGCTATCGGAGTTTAGGTCAGACCCATTGACGTCAATGCTATATTTCCCGTCGATTACTTGGCCTGTATACACAACGCCATTGATGGTCAGTGTTACTGTTCCAGAAACGTAATCCTCACCAGTAATAGAACCTGTAATCGTAACCGTCCCTTGAGCTTCAGTTGCGTTAATGACTGAGTCTTCAGTAATCGGATCAATATCTATGTTTACATTAACCGGAGTCGAGTCATAAATATGAGTAGAAGTTCCTGAGCTTGAAACACTGTTTCCTGCGCTATCGGTTGAACTAACAGAAACAGTGAACTCGGTGTCTTCTGCTAGGTCCTCACCATTAACACTTAGTTCCCAAATACCATTCTCTTTTACAACACTAGTATATGTCGCTCCATTGATGACAGCAGTTACGACGTCGTTAGGTTGTATGTCTCCACCGGTAGCAGTACCTGTAACAAAAATTGTTTGCTCTTTTTCAGTCTCAGTAACAACATCATCTGATGTAATGCTATCTACGATCACATTTCCTGATTCAGCCTGTGTATCAAGAGTGAACGTCAGCGTTGAGCTGCCTGAGGTATTACCCGCTGCGTCGGTTTGACGAACGGTGATCGTGTTGTCACCTTCCGTTGGCACGGGTGCGGTTGTCGTCCAGTTTCCATCAACAAGGTATTCGACTGTCGCGCCATCTTCGGT
>NZ_JBFRKQ010000022.1:0-57215 GCF_041469505.1 Vibrio sp. 10N.286.49.E11 | reverse complement strand
TTTTGATATTCATCAACGAGTGCCCACACAGATTGATAGGTTTAAATTGTTAAAGAGCGCTAGCGTTTTGTGATTCACATCTCAGTCGCTAGGGGTGCGTACTATACCTGCACCACTTTGAGAGTCAAGGGTTATTTTCAAACTCTTTTTCTCTACCGATTTCGCTGTGTGACTTTCGTCTCACTCCGTGTCGGTGAGGCGGCATTATAGAGAGATTGAGATGGAGCACAAGGGCTTTTTGAAATAAAAGTTTTGTTCGCCTAAAAAGCCACCAGATCCGCATTTTTCGAATAAAAACTAAACATTTGAGACGTATCACAGCAATACATTGGAAAAATGGAAGCCATGAACGTAAGATTCATGTGTCTATTTTGTTAATGGTAGATGCGTCTATTTCGTTTATTAATATGTAGTATTCCGATATGAACTCAAAAAAATCGATGTTGTTAATTGTCGCACTGGCTGTATTAGGCGGCATTGTTTTCTCTCAGGTAGATATATCGCCTGCAATTACCTTTATCCTTGGTGTCTTGGCTTCCGCTTTTGTTGTTAACTTTTCAAGCACCGACTCACAATCAGATTCAGAACCTAAGGCTTCAACCAAAACACTTTATGTGGGTAACCTTCCATACAAAGCGAACGAATCACATGTACGAGAATTATTCTCAGAGCATGGTGAAGTATTTGCAGTACGTTTAATGAAAGACAAACGTACTGGTAAAAGAAGAGGCTTTGGATTTGTTGTTATGGCAAGTAATGATGTGAATCATGCAATCTCTGCACTTAACGATAAAGATTACATGCAACGCACTTTAAAAGTACGTGTTGCAAATGATCCTAAACATCCTGAAGCGGACGAATCTGAACTGAGCTAAACCCTAACTGCTTTAACATACTATTTAGTGCACTTTCTTTTTTAGGAAGTGCACTACAAAAAACTTCACGTACTCCCCCTTCTTTATTAACGCTTTCCAAACCCAACAAATCTTGAACCCGCTTAGCTATCGCTTTACCAGAATCTATCAGCACTACACTTTCACCTAGTACTTGTTGAATCTCTGATTTGATCAATGGGAAATGAGTACATCCTAATACAGCCACATCAATTGTGTTGATCATCGGCTGAAGGATTTGCTGTAACTCTTCAAGGCTAATCTCCTCGCCTCTGAGTTTATCTTCGGCCATATCCACGAGCCGAGTAGAACCCAACAGCTCTACTCTTTTATTACTCGAGAAGTTTTTGATGAGCTCGTGTGTGTATTCACGAGTAATCGTCGCGGGAGTCGCAATAAGGCCAACCGCTTTATTAGCCAGTAACGAAGCAGGTTTGATTGCCGGGACTACGCCGACAATAGGGATAAGGTTATTAGCGCGAAGTGTCGGCAGGACTATCGTACTGGCCGTATTACAAGCTATCACCACGATATCAATAGCGTGACTCGCCACAAAACTGGCGACGATACTTTGGACTCGCTGAATGAGGACTTGCTGATCGAGCTCACCATAAGGGTAAGCCTCGTTATCGAATACATAGATATAGTTGTGATTGGGTAGTAACTGGCTTATCTCTTTATATACAGACAGACCGCCAACTCCAGAATCAAAGACCAATATGTTTTTTTGTATGCTTTCCGACACAACCATTACCTGTAATAAGTTCCGCAGCAATGATACCCCTTCACCTAGTTTTCGCCAATCATCACTCTACATAATGCAAGCTCGGTAGCGTTGATGCCCAAAGCGCTCACCCTGATCTACATTTTCTAGCTCTATCTTGAGCTTACCTTTAAAGCATGGCGCTGACGTTACTAAGGTATGGAACTCACCATCTTCTCCACATGGGTCGACGTGACTTGGCAAACTGTCTATTAGTTCAGGCGTGTATTCTTTCCCGCAATAGCTCATGTCTAATGCATCGCTATCAACTGTGACGAGAAAGGTTTCGATTCCTCTATTTATGATTTCTTGAGCCAGAGTTTGGCTACTCTCTCCTAGTAGAGGAAATACACACTCCCAACCCGCAGGTTCTATATAACTTCTTCGGTAATCAGCAATACCATTGCAAAACATATCGCCGAATGCCACGGCATCAATAGATAAACCCGATCCTTTAAGCGCCGTAACAATCGTACTTTGATAGATCTCGTTACTTGGGAACACCTCCGGCAGCTCAATCGTTATTAGAGGCAAACCGATCAATGTAGCCTGCATTCCGACAACCTCGATTGGCGTGACTTGGAAAGGGACCTCATCTCCAACATACATAGTATAGAGAGCAACAACTTCATACTCGGTGCTTTCAAGTAGACGTTCTAGGGTTAATGTAGAGTCTTTGCCTGACGACCAACTTATGACGACTTTCTTTTTCATTGATATACCCAATAAGAAAAAACCGCCCGAAGGCGGTTTAGGTGATAATTAGAATTGGTAAGTAGCATTCACGTAATATGTACGCTCTGGTGATGGGTATCCACCAGCAGTCTCGTACTCTTCGTCAGTCAAGTTATCCACTCGACCATTTAAAGTAAGGTTTTCATTCGCATAGTAGTTCACTGAAACATCAAACAAGCTATACGCTGCGAGATCTTCAGAGAAGTCCGGTCTCTCACCTACATATTGGAAACCTAATGAAACATCAACATCATCGAAACTAGCCACTGCATTATACTTGTAAATCTTCTTAGCTCGGCGTATCAGTTGCTCACCAGATTGATCTTCTGGGTCTTGGAAATTAGCGCTCACTTGGTGGTTAATAAAGCTAGTATCAAACCCAACGACCATTTCCACACCACGTAATTGGCTTTCGCCATCGGTATTGTAGTACTTACTTGTCGCGTAGTTGTAATCAATTAAGTCTTCGACGTTCGTGTCATAGCCAGTAATCGACCAATCAACATCCTTGATTAAGCCACCAAAAGTCAGTTCAAATGAATCTGCCTTTTCAGCTTCTAACTGTGCATTACCGTAGTAGCTATATAGTTGATACAAGTTAGGTGCTTTAAAGGATGTGCCATAAGCTGCTTTTACAACAAGCCACTCAGCATAACGATAGCCTAACCCTGTGTTGTAAGTAGTTTCTGTACCAAACTGCTCATTGTCATCAACACGAAGACTCAGTTCTCCGAACACTTTATCCGCATCTGCGTTTAATGCAGCGAAGTACGCAACATTCGTTCTGTCGTATTCAGTATTCGAAGGCTTAACAATATAAGCCTCATCACGCCAATCTACACCACCACTAAGAGTCAGTGACGACGTTAGTTTGTATGAATTCACCCATTGAACATTTAGCTGTTCAAGCTCATCAGATGTTGCTGACGCTGAGTTCTTGCCTAAAGACTGTTCGTAGTTCCAGTTATCTTGATTCTGATAGTTAACTAAGAAATCAGACTTAAGTTCACTGCCACTATATTTAACACCAGTAGCAAAGGTCGAATTTTGAACTTCAGCTTCTTTGTAAGAATGGTCTGTACCAAATGAACCATCGTACTGAGAAATGGTTTCAAACATACGGAAATTCGCGAAGCCACTCCATTGCTGATCAAAATTATGAACATAACCAATTAGAGCATTGCGTGATTCAAAACCATGGCGATCACCATCATTAACACCTGGTAATGGATGAACGTTGTATCCCTCATCGGAATCGTAACCAACCGATACATTCAAATGACCATTTTCGCCAACTTTGGTACCACTAACAAAACTTAACTCTTCATAATCACGGCTGCCTAATCCCGCACTCACTACCGTTTCTTCATTGTCAGAACTGGCAACTGTAATGATATTAATCACACCGCCGATAGCTTCTGAGCCATACATAGCGGCACGAGCTCCTCGAACGTATTCCACTCGGTCAACGAATGTAATTGGTAACTGGCTAAAATCGACACCACCCTTTGCAGCTCGCGCAAAACGAATACCATCAATGAGAACAAGCACTTGATCAGAGTTAGCACCACGAACAAAGATCGAAGCTTGCTGTCCTCGGCCTCCATTTTGTGAAACCTGAATACCCGTCAATCGTCTAAACACATCTGTTAGAGACTTAGCTTGAATTCGATCGATATCTTGGCGTGTTACTACTTCAACTTGAGCGACAACACTTTCCGTGCTTTGCTCAAAACGGTTAGCCGTAACCACCATGGTTTCGTCGGCAGATGCTTGTTGGGCGTGTAAATTGGAGATAGGTGAAAGCAGCGATGCTACAGCAACCGCTAAAAGGGATTTGTTCATGTTGTGATCCTAAATCGCGTAAATTCCTACCAAACCACATCTTATGGTTTAGCTACTGGCAGGTATTCGGACTCAAGAGCACAACCTTTTGGTTACCTTATATTCGACTTCCCACAAAAAGCTATTTGCAGTGTCTTGTGAATACTTGTTCTCTTTTACCGCTGCGCGTCAGTTCTGGATTCACACCAGATTCCCTCTTCAGCCATCTATACATCTAAATGGCACCAGCTTGCCGAAGATAGTATTGACCTCTGAATCATTTGTCTAGTCTAAGATAGTTATAAGCTATAGTTTTCATGGCCTATTTACACTGATTGGCTCTCAACACTGGACAAGCGCCTGTGATTGAATAAAATCTGCGCTCTTGATTTAAAAGCACGACAGCAAAAGGCATAACAATGGCGAATTTAGATGTAAACCCGCAACGCTACCAAGAACAACTGGCAGAAAAGACTGAGCGTCTTACTGAAATGTTCTCAGAATATAATGTGCCTGAGCTGGAAGTGTATGAATCTCCAGAACAACACTACCGCATGCGTGCTGAGTTCCGCGTGTGGCATGAAGGTGACGATATGTATTACGTCATGTTCAATCAAGAGACTAAAGAAAAATATCGCGTAGACCAGTTCCCTGCAGCTAGCCGTCTTATCAATGACCTAATGCCTCTATTAACAGATGCAATGAAGGACAACCACTCTCTGCGCCACAAGCTATTCCAAGTAGACTTCCTTTCTACGTTAAGCGGCGAAATTTTGGTGTCATTGCTTTACCACCGTCAATTAGGTGAACAGTGGATTCAAGATGCTAAAGCACTTAAGCAGCAATTAAACGATGAAGGTTTTAACCTAAACCTGATTGGCCGTGCGCGTAAGATGAAAATCGTACTGGACCGCGACTACGTAATTGAAAAGCTAGATGTGAATGGTGATAGCTACATCTACCAACAAGTAGAGAACAGCTTTACTCAACCCAACGGCAAAGTGGCAGAGAAAATGTTGGAATGGGCTGTCGATTGTACTCAAGACAGCAAAGGCGACTTACTTGAGCTTTACTGTGGTAACGGTAACTTCTCATTAGCGCTAGCACAAAACTTCGAGCGTGTACTGGCAACTGAACTGGCGAAACCGTCAGTAGAATCTGCGCAATACAACATCGCTGCGAACAACATTGAAAATGTTCAGATCATCCGTATGTCTGCAGAAGATTTTACTGTAGCAATGGAAGGCAAGCGTGAGTTCCGTCGTCTACAGCAAGCGAACATCGATCTTAAGAGCTACAACTGCAACACTATCTTTGTTGATCCACCGCGTTCAGGTATGGATGTTGATACTTGTAAGATGGTTCAAGGCTACGAGCGTATCATGTACATCTCTTGTAACCCTGAAACATTGAAAGAGAACCTAGACATCCTAAGCGAAACGCACGACATCACTCGTTTTGCTCTGTTTGACCAGTTCCCTTACACGCACCACATGGAAGCTGGCGTATTCCTAGAGCGTAAAGCGTAAGTATCGCTTTCAGGTCTAAGCCAAACAGCAGATACAAAAAAACGAGCCCATTGGCTCGTTTTTTTAATTTCTAAATCAGCTTAAGCAGTTTTGCCGATAAAGCCGAGTTTCTTACCTACCCATGCAAGAAGCAACATCGCGACAATAATCGCAAAGAAGTTTGAGCCAGCATCAGGGTGTTGTGCCTTCACAAAAGCCGAGTGGCCAAATGCACCTACAAAGAAACAAGCCAAACCTACTAGTGGAATATCTTCAGATACTGGGTTAGTTAGGTACTCTTGGTAAAGTGCTTGTACAGCCAAGACTAAAGCAATCAGTGGGAAAATAGAGAAGCCCACTTCGCTCATTGTTACCCAAGATAACAGAGCATCACCACACACACCGGCAATAACAGCAAGTACGAGTGTCTTTCTTTCTGAACCACGGTTTACAGTATTATTTTCATTCGACATTATTCAATCCCGCCTTTTAATCGGTTACGTTCACGTTCTTTACGATACCAAAAAGCCCCTTTGGCCATCATTCGCAATTGCATGATCAAGCGTTCAGCCAGTTCATCTCGCTGACGTCGATCTAAATCTAATGCTTCTGCCCCTGAGTTGAAGACCAAGATAACGGAGGCTTCAGCTTGAGTAAAAGCTTCGTCTCGTGTCATGCCAGTCGTTATCAAATATTCGGTTAACTCAGCAGAGAAGTGCTGTATCTCACGAGCTACCGCTGCACGAAACTCAAATGAAGTTCCTGAGCGCTCTCGCAATAACAGTCTGAATACGTTAGGGCTGCTTTCAATGAATTCCATAAAGGTTTCAACCGATGTACGAATCACACTGCCTTCTTTTACTATGCGTTGCCTAGCTTGACGCATTAACTGGCGCAGCAGTAAGCCACCTTCATCAACCATGGTTAAGCCAAGCTCATCCATGTCTTTGAAGTGACGATAAAAGGAAGTCGGTGCTATTCCAGCCTCACGAGCGACTTCTCTCAAGCTTAGATTGGAAAAACTACGATCGGCGCTGAGTTGGCTAAATGCTGCATCGATTAAGCTGCGACGAGTTTTTTCTTTTTGCTGTGCGCGAATGCCCATTGGTTTCATACTTTATCAATTTCTTCTTTTACAGCCTAAACAGGCATGTTTAATACTCTATTCAATATAACGCGAATCACTTATTTATATAAGGCACTCTGGTTATATAAGACACTAAACATACCTCTTTGTTCACGTACCGAAGTAAATACGTTCGAAGAAAAAATTTCAATATCCACACTGTCATTTGGAGACATACGACATACCAAATATTATTTTTTCGATAACACTGCGTGATCCCACCGACTCTCTGATGCCCTTTTCATGTACCCAAGAACAGAATCAGTTAAAATCTCGCTAAAGCAATGTTACTCAAATATAACAAGGAAGATATCTATGCCGCACTCCAACCACTTTGATGTAATCGTAATTGGTAGTGGCCCCGGAGGAGAAGGGGCAGCGATGGGATTGACCAAAGCCGGGTTGAACGTTGCAATCATTGAGAAAGAGAGCAGCGTTGGTGGTGGTTGTACTCACTGGGGAACAATTCCTTCAAAAGCACTGCGTCATGCCGTAAGTCGTATTATCGAATTCAACAGTAATCCGCTGTTTTGTCAGAACAACAAAAGCATACACTCAACGTTTTCTAACATTTTGGGGCATGCCAAATCGGTTATCGACAAGCAGACTCGATTACGCCAAGGCTTCTACGACCGCAACCAGTGCACGTTGGTCTTTGGTACTGCACGTTTTATCGATACCAACACTGTCTCGGTAATGCAAAGCGATGGCACTGAAGAACATTACAGTGCAGACAAATTTGTTATCGCGACAGGCTCTCGCCCTTACCAACCAGATAACGTCGACTTCCTGCATGAACGTATCTACGACAGTGACTCGATTCTTTCTCTTAAACACGACCCGCAACACATCATCATCTATGGTGCTGGCGTTATTGGTTGTGAATACGCGTCGATTTTCCGCGGTTTGGGTGTAAAAACCGATCTTATCAATACTCGTGACCGTCTGTTGTCATTCCTAGACAATGAAACCTCAGATGCACTTTCTTATCACTTCTGGAACAGCGGTGTCGTGATTCGCAACGATGAAACCTTTGAGAAAATTGAAGGCACTGATGATGGCGTGATCATTCACCTAGAGTCAGGTAAAAAGATGCGCGCTGATTGCCTACTGTATGCCAATGGCCGAACGGGTAATACCGATAAACTGAACCTTGGTGCTGTTGGCTTAGAAGCGGACTCGCGTGGGCAAGTCTCAGTAAATACCAATTACCAAACCAATGTTGACCATGTTTACGCTGTCGGTGATGTGATTGGCTACCCTAGCCTAGCAAGCGCGGCTTATGACCAAGGTCGATTTGTGGCTCAAGCAATTGTGAAAGGTGAAGCTGAACGCCACCTTATCGAAGACATTCCAACCGGCATCTACACCATCCCGGAGATCAGTTCTGTTGGTAAAACCGAGCAAGAACTTACCGCAGCTAAAGTACCGTATGAAGTAGGACGTTCTTCATTCAAACACCTAGCTCGTGCTCAAATTGCGGGTAAAGACATTGGTAGCTTGAAGATTCTGTTCCATCGCGAAACCAAAGAGATTTTAGGTATCCACGTGTTTGGTGAGCGTGCCGCTGAAATCATCCATATCGGACAAGCGATCATGGAACAGAAAGGTGAAGCAAATACCATCGAGTACTTTGTGAATACAACCTTTAACTATCCAACGATGGCGGAAGCTTATCGTGTTGCAGCACTCAACGGGCTTAACCGTTTATTCTAGATAAAGAACCAATAGGAGTATTTGACCACCCATAGGCCAAATACATAAACAGCAAGCCACGCGCTTGCTGTTTTTATTTAAAACACTGAATATTAAGGCATTGATAGTAATTAGATCATGATGTTCTAAATACCCCTTTACCTGTACAGCCTCATTTACTCTCCACAAACAGAGCCCTCAGAGCTAAGCGAGAAACTCCCCTTTCTTCCACTGAGAAACAAACAACACACCAAGACCAATTCCGCGCATTGCCATAAAGCTCAGCATCGCTAACCACAGTGCATGGTTCTCTAAACCTGATGCTAAATAGAAAATCGCGAAGAAACTACAAGTCGCAACAAACATACTATTGCGCATATCCTTGCCCTTAGTTGCTCCAACAAAAATACCATCCAACAAGAAGCACCACATAGACACCAATGGCATTGCGATTAACCACGGTAAATACACCTCGGCTTGACTCTTCACGTCTGGGATTGTGGTGATCATATTGATTAAGCTCGAGCCAACGAGTGCGAACACTATGGTCAGTACCAAACAAATATTGAAGCTCCAGAAGAAAGTTCCAATCAATGACTGGTTCAGCTCACCTTTGTCTTTCGCGCCTATCGCCTTACCGACCATCGCTTCCATTGCGTAGGCAAAGCCATCCATCCCATAAGAGATGATCATCAAGAAACTCATCAACACGGCATTGGCCGCAACAACATCATCGCCAAAGCTTGCACCTTGGAAGGTCATGAAAGTGAAAGTCGCTTGTAGGCATAATGAACGAAGAAAGATATCGCGATTCAATTTCACGAAACGACTCAAACCTTGGCTGGTTTTCTTAAGCAGATCCCATGGCGATGGTAACTGCTTCTTCGCCCAGATTCGGTAAACACAAATCAAGCCAAATGTTAGACCGGCATAATCAGCCATTACAGATGCCAATGCTGCACCTTCCACTTGCCATCCTAAGCCGATAACAAAAACAATATCCAAAACGATATTGGTGATATTGGTGATGATCACCATCCACATGGGCGCTTTGGCATTTTGAGTCCCGAGTAACCAACCTAGAATCACAAAGTTAGTTAGCGCAGCAGGCGCACTCCAAGCGCGGATTGAGAAATATTGCTGACCATAGTGCTTAACTTGATCACTGGCGCTACTCAATGAGAAAACTAAATCGGCGACTAGACTGTGTAAAAGCAAAAAGACACCAGCAAACCCTAAGGCCATGGTCACGCCTTGCACAAAGACTAAACCAAGTTGCTTGCCATCATTCGCACCATAAGATTGTGCAGCTAGCCCTGTTGTCGACATACGCAGGAAACCAAGCAACCAAAAGGTCACGCTGATCATTGTGCCGCCCAGCGCCACACCACCTAAATACCAAGAGTGCTCTAGGTGACCGATAACCGCCGCATCGACTAAGCCCAACAGTGGAACAGTAATATTAGAGAGAACCATCGGGATCGCGAGCAACAGCACTTTTTTATGCATCGCCTGATTGGATAGCGTTTGAAAAATAGTTTGGGGATTAAATAACTTCACGATCACCTCTTAGATTAGAGGCGATAGTTTAACCTAGTGGGTGGGCTTTCACTATGTTGTGGAATTTTACTTATACCGGCTATGTACTCAGTTACTCGAAATACAAAACACCTAGGATTACCACTTAACGAGCACTAACTGCGGCGTTAAACGCTTTTTGACCTGAGAGATCTTACAAAGAAGTCGCTGCCACAATTTCCAACGGTTGCATTTTTGGTCTAGTGGAGAAAACGCTTTTACCCATTGTGCCCATGGCAACCAATTGAGAACACTGTCTATTGGAGAAGATAGGCCATGCGCATACTTTCCTGAACCAAGTTTTTGCCCCAACGTACTTGAGCTTTTATCTCCAGCTAAGACTAAACACGCATGTGCATGAGTAAAGTAGCGACTCAAAGACTGAATGAAGTTCGCCGTCTGCTGTTCATTGCAATCCAGCAGAGCATGTTCACACACCACCATCACCGAGGCTTGTTCTGGAATATTAAGTTCATCCAACCAAGTTAGGTCATCGACAGAGCCACACTCTAAGCGATAGCGTTCATTTTTGTGGAACAAGCGTTGTCGCCAAAGCAGATTCTCGGTTACATCTAACTCAACCCAATGACAGCGGCCATTATCTAAACGGTAGAAACGGGTATCGAGCCCTGCTCCCACGTTAATAATCCAAGCATCTGGGTTATGAGATAAAAACTGTTGAACTTGAGAATCACAAAGTTGAGTCAGTGTCGCGTAAAGGAGTTGCTGTTGGTCGAGTTCACCGGTAAGACATTCTGGTGCGAGCTGGCAACGCTTGCAGGCTTGAGCTGCGATAGGATCATAAACGAGACCATCATCAGCTAGGCTTTCACGGCTACGAAACCAAAGATGCTGAACGAGGTTCGTCGGAACTTGGAATTCTTGATGTGCAGACCCTTGTTCAGAAGAAGCCTTTTGAACAGAGGAGCGCGGCTTACGAGTAAGCGGCTTCATTTGAGGTTTGGTTGGGTTTGGCATCATCATCTTCCTTGTATCTCGACAAAGAAGATGATAATGAATATCAATTACAATGACAAGTTATTGAGAATAAATATCAATAGCTGTTTGTACTGA
This sequence comes from Vibrio sp. 10N.286.49.E11, assembly GCF_041469505.1. NCBI lineage: Bacteria > Pseudomonadati > Pseudomonadota > Gammaproteobacteria > Vibrionales > Vibrionaceae > Vibrio > Vibrio sp. 10N.286.49.E11. The sequence goes on along the minus strand of NZ_JBFRKQ010000022.1, from coordinate 46,019 downwards.
CTACATCCAGTCGGTGTTGCGAATAATACCAACCGCAAGCCCTTCAATAGACAAGTGTTGAGATTCTAGATCGACATGGATTGGAGAAAACTCTTCATTTTCAGCATGTAACAGAACCGTTGAACCTTTACGTTCTAGGCGTTTTACCGTTACATCATCATCGACACGAGCCACTACAACCTGACCGTCGCGTACGTCTTGTGTTTTATGAACAGCCAGTAGATCACCATCCATAATACCGATGTTTTTCATACTTTCGCCATTTACACGAAGTAAGAAGTCAGCCTGAGGTTTAAACATACCTGGGTCTACTTGGTAATGCATTTCTACATGTTCTTGAGCCAGAATAGGCTCACCAGCGGCAACCTGACCGATTAATGGTAAACCTTGTTCCTCATTTGCTGCATCTTCAAGCAAAATACGAATACCACGAGACGCACCCGGGATAATCTCTATCGCTTCTTTACGAGCAAGAGCTTTTAAATGTTCTTCTGCAGCATTAGCAGAACGGAAGCCTAGTTCACGCGCGATTTCTGCACGTGTCGGTGGCATACCGGAATCTTCGATCTTACCTTTGATAAGGTCAAAGACTTGTTGCTGGCGGGGCGTTAACGGCTTCATGATTCACCTGTCTTTTTATACAGTTGACTGTGAGTATATCCAGTAACTGAACAAAAGCAAAGCAATTGCTTGTTTTTAGTTCATTTTTAGCAAATTACAAAAACAGGATCTCTAGCCACACATAACCTGCGAGTGCCAAACAGATGAAAACTGCTGCCGAACCGACATCTTTAGCCATCCCAGAAAGCTCATGATGTTCACTGCCGATTCGGTCGACAACCGCTTCAATCGCGGTATTGATTAGCTCGACAACCATCACCAATACCACCGATGAGATCATTAAGATTCGTTCAACTTGGCTTACATCTAGGTAAAATGCCAACGGAATAAGCACGACCGCCATGAACACTTCCTGTCGAAATGCAGCCTCATTTTTAAACGAACTCGTAATGCCTTGCCATGAAAAGCCTGCTGCTTTGATGATGCGTTTGAATCCGGTGTTTGATTTTTTGGTCATTTTTAACCCTATACTCAATCAGTCGATGAATGATTTTCCACAAACTTAACGGCAATATGACTATTTCCATTAAAAGGTTAGACCAGTTTCTGGTATTCTTGCATCGATTAAATTTACGCCTAGGCTTATCCCTATTTCACTCATAGGATTTATCCTTTTTATCAGAGAAATAGAGATACGCTTCAGCACATTGAAATAACTATTGAGGCAGTGAACCTATATGTCTTCTGGACAATCTTTTTCACGTTCATTAATGAAGCTACCTTTATCCGTATTGGTAAAGGGCACATCAATTCCTTCAAACCCTGTTGAGGATTTGAACATTGATTTGAGCAAACCGATTGTATACGCCTTACCGTTTCGCTCAAGTGTCGACATTCTTACATTGCAAAAACATGCACTTGAATTAGGCCTACCTGATCCGTTGAGCAAGCTTGAAATCAACGGCAAATCACTGCAACGCTACGTTTTCATCTCTTCTCGCAAAACTCTGCTGCAAGACGATGATTATGTACCAAGCTCTTCAATTGAAGTGTTCTCTGAATTGCTTTCACTGCACGCCGACGACTCTGAACTCGATGTTCAAGTTATCCCTGCTACCGTTTTGTGGGGGCGCAAACCTGGTAAAGAGAATAACCAGAAGCCTTACCTACAGGCAATGAACGGCTTAGAGAAATCAAAAGCGGTATTGCTAGCCGGTCGTGACTGCTTGGTTCGCTTTAGTCCTGTGGTTTCTCTGCGTTACATGGCCAACTCACACGGCACCGACAGCACCATCGCGCACAAACTGGCGCGCGTGGCACGTATTCACTTCTCTCGCCAAAAGCTTGCAGCATCAGGCCCTAACCTACCAAGCCGCCAAGCTCTGTTTGATCGCCTGTTAAAATCAGAAGCGATCAAAAAAGCGATTGAAGACGAAGCACAAGCAAAGAACATCTCGATCGAGAAAGCGAGCAAAGAAGCTCAAGACATCATGGACGAGATTGCTGCGAACTTCTCTTACTCGCTGATCAAGCGTGGTGAGAAGATTCTTGGTTGGCTGTGGAATAAGTTGTACCAAGGCCTGCATATCAGCAACGCTTCAACGGTTCGTAAGTTGGCTCAAGATGGTCACGAGATTGTTTACGTGCCTTGTCACCGTAGCCACATGGACTACTTACTGCTTTCTTATGTGCTTTACCACGAAGGCATGGTGCCTCCGCACATCGCTGCGGGTATCAACCTGAACTTCTTCCCTGCCGGTCCTATTTTCCGTCATGGTGGTGCGTTCTTTATTCGTCGTAGCTTCAAAGGCAACAAACTGTACTCGACGATTTTCCGTGAATACCTAGCGGAATTGTTCGCTAAAGGTTACTCAGTAGAGTACTTCAGTGAAGGTGGTCGTTCTCGTACAGGTCGTCTACTGCAAGCGAAAACGGGCATGCTAGCGATGACAATCCAAGCAATGCTGCGCGGCATGAACCGTCCGGTGACTTTGGTTCCTGTATACATCGGCTACGAGCACGTGATGGAAGTAGCGACTTACGCGAAAGAACTTCGTGGCAAGCGTAAAGAAAAAGAAAACGCGAGCTTAGTGATTCGTACCATTCGTAAGCTGCGTAACTTTGGTAAAGGCTACGTGAACTTCGGTGAGCCGATTCAACTGAACCAATACCTGAATGAGCACTCACCAGAGTGGACCAAAGACATCGACCCAATGGGCACCAGTAAACCACAATGGATGAATCCAGTGGTTAATGACCTGGCGACCAAAATGATGACGCACATTAACGATGCCGCGGCGACCAACGCATTGACCCTTTGTGCAACCGCGCTATTAGCCTCAAGACAGCGCGCATTGTCTCGTGACTCTTTGGTTTCTCAGATCAATTGCTACCTGTCTCTGCTTAAGAACGTACCTTACTCTGATACATTTACGGTACCAAAAGACAGTGCTGAAGATCTGGTAAAACACGCTGAATCGCTGAACAAGTTCCTAATTGAATCAGACTCAATGGGCGACATTATTTCGCTAGACCGTCACCAGTCAATTCTGATGACCTACTACCGAAACAACATCATTCACTTGTTCGCTCTGCCATCTTTAATTGCCCAGATGACCATTCGTCAGCGCGGTTTATCGATTGAAGCGATTCAAAAGAATGTTGCAGCAATTTATCCGTTCTTAAAGAAAGAGCTGTTCTTAAGCTACGACGAATCACAGCTTGAAGGCGTAGTATCAAACATCATTGATGAACTTGTTAGCCAGGGCATGATTGTTGTGTCTGACAATGAAGTGACGATCAACCAATCGAACAGCCAAGCTCTTATGCTGTTAGGCCGTACGATTTCAGAAACGCTACAGCGCTACTCTATTGCTCTAAACTTGCTGGCAGAGAATCCGGAACTGGACAAATCTGACCTTGAGCAGAAAAGCCAAGACATCGCACAGCGACTTGGTCGATTGCATGGTATCAATGCTCCCGAATTCTTCGATAAAGGTGTGTTTGCTTCTATGTTCGCAACGTTGAAGCAGCAACAGTACCTAGATAACGACGGCAACTGCGATTTAGAGAAGACTCAGCAATTCGCTAAGCTTCTTTACTCGATGCTTTACCCAGAAGTCCGTCTGACTATTCAAGAGAGTATTCACCAAGTCGAGTAATTCCTGTATATAGCAGGGCTCTGATAGCAGATTCAACGCGATCAAAAAAGGCACCCAATGGGTGCCTTTTTCTTTAGCATTCGTTAACTCGAAAAGCGGATGCTTACCAGAAGGTAATGAACAAGCCCGCTGTCACTGCCATTCCAACATAGTTATTATTGAGAAAGGCTTGGAAGCATAGGTCTCGATCACGGTGGCGCATCAGGTGTTGTTGATACACAAACAAGCTGCCCGCTACCAACAATGCCCAATAGAAGGTATCTCCTAGTTGGTAATGCATGCCTAACGCAATCAGCATCGCTAGGGTGACGAGTTGCAAAGAGCCAACAATCAGTTTATCGAAGCGACCAAATAAAATAGCCGTCGATTTAATACCAATCTTCAAGTCATCATCTCGGTCAACCATCGCATATTGCGTGTCGTAAGCAATCGTCCACAACGCGTTAATCACGAAGACAAACCACACAATGCTTGGCAGTTCATTGGTTTGTGCCGCCCAAGCCATTGGTATCGCCCAACTAAACGCTAAGCCAAGAAACAACTGTGGAAGATGCGTAAAACGCTTCATGAAAGGGTAAATGAACGCCAGACCCACACCAATAAATGAGAGCTTAATGGTCAGTGGATTCATGGTGAGTACCAGCAAGAATGAAACTACGGCTAGCACTAAAAAGAGCAGAATCGCTTCCTTACTGGAAACCAAACCAGACGGCAGTGGACGCTGCTTGGTACGTTTAACATGACCATCTACTTTACGGTCCGCAAAGTCATTGATCACACAGCCAGCTGAACGCATCAACACCACGCCGAGTACAAAAACAACCAAGACATCAAAATCAGGCATACCTTGTGCGGCGATAATCAGTGACCACAAGGTCGGCCAAAGGAGTAATAGGGTACCAATCGGGCGATTCATTCGCGTTAATTGCCAATACGCCTTCGCTTTGGTGGCAAGCATTTACACACTCTCCTTAGAGTAAATGGGTGATGTTGGTAAAAACAGTTCTGCCACAAGCATCGGTTTATGGTTCATCCATAATCGAGAACGACGCGCGAGTAATCGCTCATCGCCTGCGATAACCCAACCAACTTGCAGCGCATCTCGCTCCACGTTCTCAGCACTAAAAACGGTCAATCCAAGCGGGACATTACCTTGTTGAGAAAGGTCTGAGTGCTGATGATCTTCTAATGTGACTCGGGGAATCAAGGTTCGACCTAACACCCACGGTTCGTCATCACCCTTTAAAATCACTTTACGCAGTAAGCAATCAAACGATGATAAAAGATGTTCCTCGTCTTGTTGCAGCATTGAGCGTTCTACAACTTGATTATGAAGCAACTCAACAGACAGGTGCTGACAGCACTTCCCCAACTTGCGGGAAAGAGAACCTTGCTCCATCAGCCACTCTTTGGTGGTTTCATTAGGAAAATCAAATGTTTCTGTACTTTGCCAATCTACATTCATTAACGAATTAAGATACAGCGATATTGGCTGATTCATACTAGTATTCAATAGGTGACTTTACACGTACAATAAAGCTTCAACTTTCGAACAAAATTAAAGCGTTCTTCGAATTGTAAACGTATTTAGATTTAGACCGCTCATTGTAACAAGACTAATGCGTTTCGAATATCGCGAATAAACTAAAGAAAAGTCACAAATATGCACAAACGTTATGTAGCCCAAATATTTCTTGCGATTACCCTACTCTTTTCAGCATCAAGTTTCGCGGAAGAGGAGTCGGCAGCTAAACTCGCCTACTTCACGCTAGAGCCAGACCTGACCACCAATTTTTACACTAAAGGTAAAAAACTGGGCTACATTCAGGTTCGCCTCGACATCATGGTGGCAAATAGTAGCGACTTGGCCGCTATTGAGCATCACCAACCACTGATTCGCGATGCGGTGATTGAATTGCTTGGCAAACAAAACGAAGAAACCATTAAATCTCTATCTGGCCGTGAAGACTTAAGAAAATCCTTAGTTGAACACCTCAACAAGATTTTGCTTCCAGAGACAGGTAAAACCCTGATTGCTGACTTACTGTTTACCAAATACCTTTATCAGTAATGATGTAAAACGAATCCCAATAAAAAAGCGGCTCATCTGGCCGCTTTTTTTGTCTCTATCGTTTGGCTACTCATTAGAAGATATGAATTAGCTTCTTGCCGAGCTTGGTGCTTTCATCGCATCGATAAAGCCAATAATCACACCAGCGGCTAGACCAGCTAAATGCGCCGTATTGGCGATAGCCATAAATGGCTGCATGTACCCAAGCACTAGCCACACCAACATAAAGCCGACAATCTGTCTTGGGATACCTAAACCAAGTTGTGGCGCCTTCGCACCAACCACCCATAAGTAACCAACCAAGGCATACACAACACCAGACAAACCACCGAAGTTCGCCCCTTCAACCCAATACTGCCCAGCACCTGAAAGCGCAGAAGAGACAGCAAAGATCTGAAGTAGCTTGAGGCTGCCAAGTTTCTTCTCAATGTCTCCACCTAGCTGCCACCACCACAAAATATTAAATGCGATGTGCATAACAGAGAAATGTAGAACGGCATGACTCAACCAACGCCACAGCTGCCATTGCTGTCCATCCACCGCTGGGAAATGTAGGGCATTGAAAATAGCTTGGCCAAAACCGATCTGTTGCAGCGCAAAAATCACCACACACACCAACATCAGGCTTAGTGTCACTGGGCCTGCTTTGGCTTTGATCATGCCCATGAAGCTTGGCGTGTGGTAATGGAAGTTGCTCTTTCTGGTCTCTGCCATGTCCCAAGATGCAGCTTGATAGCGCTTATGATTGGGCTCAGCCAGAAAACGATTCAGCTCAGCTTCGGTTTCAACCTGAAATTGGCCATCAAGAAGCCAAAGAGCAAAACGCCCTTCTCCCTCTGGAGACATCTGAATAGGGATCTGACGAGAGGCCATATAATCAATAAATGCTTGAGCAAGACGTGGATTGTCTAACACCATCAATCTAATCATTGTTACTTCCTATTCATTCTATGAGGGATGCTTGAGGCGGTTCAGGTGATGAAAGTCATTAACCTGCGATCACTGGAAGTTCAGCACGATGCCAAGCTTCGAAACCACCATCAACACTATATACCTCTTCAAAGCCTTGGTTCACTAAATATTGTGCCGCACCTTGGCTACTGATGCCGTGGTAGCACATCACTAAGATAGGTTGTTCGAACTCAACCTCACCCATGAATGACACCATCGTATCGTTAGTCAGGTGGTAGGCTGTTTTTGGGTGGGCAACCGCAAAAGACTGCGGGTCACGTATATCGACAAGTCGAGCTTCGCCTTGTTCGATGAGGGCTTGAGCGCCTTTAACATCGATATGTTTAAACTGGTCCATGACTTTCTCTTTTTATACTGATTTACTTTGCTGCCATTGTAACCTATCCCAAGGCTAACATTCACATCCACTTAATAAGGTTATCCACCAGCGATCACTTTTACACCATTTGTGGATAAATCTGTGAATTGCGTGAATAAAGTGTCTTTTCAAAAATAGATCCACAACATGTAGTAATGATCCTGATCTAACTGTGGGTTAACTGAAACATATCCCCACTCGAAAAACCCCGTCAAAGCCTTACTACACACTGCTTTTAGATAGCTGACGAATAAACTTCTCACAGAGTTATCCACAAAATCATTTTGCAAATTTCGATCGCAAAAGTTGAGAAATCGATCCAAAACAAAAAGGCCGAGATCTCTCGATCTCGGCCTTTTCAAAATTCAGCTATTTGTTAGCTCTACTAGAAAGTAGAAGCTAATAGAAACTAGATGCTATTAGAAATCACCAACGGCTTGTTTCAATTTCTTCATCGCATTCTTTTCTAACTGGCGAACACGCTCAGCTGATATACTGTAGGTATCCGCTAAGTCTTGCAGGGTTGCCTTGTTGTCGTCTAACCAACGTGAGCGAACAATGTGTTGGCTACGCTCGTCTAAGCTTGCTAGTGCTAGCCCTAGGCGATTATTGGTGTGTGACTCCCAGTTAGCCGCTTCAACCGTCTCAGCAACGTCTGACGCCTTGTCTTCTAGGTAGTAAACTGGAGCAGTGTAAGCAGAACCGCCATCGTCATCGTCCATAGGCGCTTCAAACGTCGCATCTTGTGCTGCTAAGCGAGATTCCATCTCACGAACTTCTGAAGGCTCAACACCCAGTTCACGAGCAACCGTCTCAACTTCACCGTTATTGAACCAACCCAAACGCTTTTTAGACTTACGAAGGTTAAAGAACAGTTTACGCTGTGCCTTAGTGGTCGCAATTTTAACGATACGCCAGTTACGTAGAACGTATTCATGGATTTCAGCTTTGATCCAGTGAACAGCAAACGAGACGAGACGAACACCAACTTCTGGATTGAAGCGCTTAACAGCCTTCATCAAGCCGATGTTACCTTCTTGGACGAGATCAGCCATTGGTAGCCCGTAGCCAGAGTAGCCTCTTGCAACGTGCACCACGAATCTTAGGTGGGAAAGGATCAAGCCTTTCGCAGCGTCGATCTCACCTTTGTAATGTAATCGCTCTGCAAGTCCACGTTCCTCTTCAGGAGTCAGCATAGGGTAGCTGTTCGCTGAGCGGATATAGCTATCTAAACTATCTTGTGTGACTAAAGCCATTTGATACGCTTGGTTTGCCATTCGGTTCCTCATCAATCTCTGATCTGGAGTAATACATCTATTAAAACCCTACAATCTTGAACCTAAAATGAACAGGTTTCAAGGAGGGGGAAGTAATTATGCATAATCAATTCGTCTATACAAGGCAAAAACTGGTTAAGAAGTGCCTATTTTTCGTCTAAATATGACTCTATTCACCTAAACTGGTTCAATTTCTTTTAGGTGACGCTGTGCAGAAAGCTTTGCAGCCACACTACCAAGCAGAGTTCCGACGATCAAAAGCAGTAAAGATTCATCCCAACTCAGGCCAATTAAACGGAAGTGGCTGTCGTATAGCTGAGCCAAGTCATCCACCGCGCTGTTCAGCAATACGGTAATCAATGCCGTCATTACCCAAGCGCTAATCGAACCTAAAACGCCAAACCACATCCCAGCATAAAGGTATGGTCGAAGAATGTAGCTGTCGGTCGCACCAATCAGCTTCATGGTTTGAATCTCTTCTTTATGCGCCAACACATTAAATCGTAGTGTATTGCCGATAATCAGAAATACCGCGCCCAGCATCAATACCGTTAAGGTAATCACGATGACAGCCGCTAATGCTTTGATCGCATCTAATCGCGCTAACCAATCTTCGTCTAGGCGAACATCGGTCACTAATTCTTGTTGTTTAACTGTGCCTGCCAGCTCTTTAATTAAGGTATCGCTGTGCACGCTTGGCGTAATCACCAGCACACCTGGCAGTGAATAATCGTCGAGAATGGTTAGGGCGTCTTCAAAACCAGAATACTGGCTGAGGTCTGCAAGCCCTTGCTGCGGAGAAATGTACTCCACGAGCTCAACTTGATCCCAACTTTCGATTTCATCCTTAAGCACCATTACTCGTGGCTCAGGAATACCATCCTCTACATAAGCACTTATTTGTGACGGGCTAGTGACATCTTGCGCCACTTCCCCTACATTTTTACCTAATAGGTACAAACAAGCTGGCATAGCCAACGCCATAGAGATCACCGCAAGGGTCAGTAAGTTGCCTAACGGGCGCTGCCACATTTGCGAGAACGATGACTTGGCTTGTTTCCAGTGAACAACAAAGAAGCCGTCGCTTGAAGCGCGGTTTGCTGCTCGATTAGATTGAGGTTTTTTGATGCGCTTATTCGCGGCCATAGTCTTCAACCTCACTCAAAAATCCTTGGTTTAATTCAAGATGGCGGTACTGAGGGCGAGTGTTCACTAACCCGATATCATGCGTCGCTAGGATGATCGTCACACCTGCGCGGTTGAATTCTTCAAATAATCGCAACACACGGTTAGATAATTCAGGGTCTAGATTACCGGTAGGCTCATCGGCTAAAAGCAGAGTTGGACGGTTAACCACGGCGCGAGCAATACCCACGCGTTGTTGTTCACCACCAGAAAGTTGGCTTGGCAAACAACGGGCTTTATCTAATAAACCGGTTTTATCCAACGCAGCACTGACTCGGCGTTTTATTTCGTTTTCAGAAATAGATTCAATACGCATAGGCAGAGCGACGTTATCGAAAATCGAACGGTCCATCAGCAGGCGATGGTCTTGAAAAACAATCCCAATATTACGGCGTAAGAAAGGAATGTCTTTGGCTGGGATACGAGTGATATCGTGATCGTTGAACCAGACACGTCCATCAGTTGGACGCTCTATCGCGCAGATCAACTTCAGCAAGGTACTTTTACCAGCCCCAGAGTGCCCACCCAAAAAAGCCATCTCTCCACGTTTCAGGTGAAAGTCCACTTTTTGGAGCGCTTGTCTTCCACCTCGGTAGGCTTTACTCACTTGCTGAAATTTGATCACCGAAAATTCCTCTTACGATCACTAATATCAAATTTAAAAACGGTAGCAGATTAAGGATAAACCACTTTGCTACTCGCGTTACTCTTCGCGGCTAAATAGTGCTTCAATGAAGTCTTTAGATTCAAATGGACGCAGGTCATCAATACCTTCACCCACACCAATGTAGCGGATTGGAATCTGGAACTGGTCAGCAATTGAGAAAATTACACCACCTTTCGCCGTACCATCTAGCTTAGTCAGTGTAATACCCGTAACTGGAGCCACTTCACTGAACAACTTCGCTTGGCTGATAGCGTTCTGACCTGTACCTGCATCGAGCGTTAGCATGATTTCGTGTGGCGCAGAGTCATCAATCTTCTTCATTACACGAACGATCTTGCGTAGCTCTTCCATCAGGTTGCTCTTGTTCTGCAAACGACCGGCTGTATCAGCAATCACAACATCAACACCACGAGCCTTCGCTGCTTCAATCGCATCGTAGATAACAGACGCACTGTCCGCACCAGTGTGTTGAGCGATAACTGGCACATCGTTACGCTGACCCCAAACCTGAAGCTGTTCAACGGCTGCAGCACGGAAGGTATCACCCGCTGCTAGCATCACTTTCTTGCCTTCATTTTGGAATTGTTTCGCCAGCTTACCGATCGTAGTTGTCTTACCTACACCGTTCACACCCACCATTAAGATAACGTAAGGTGTTTTAGTGGTATCAACAACCAGTGGCTGTTCCACTTGGCTTAAGATGTCTGCCATCTCTTCTTTGAGCAGACCATAAAGCGCTTCACCGTCTTTTAGGTCATTGCGAGATGCTTTTTCTGTCAGGTTTTCAATGATCTTAACCGTGGTATTCATACCCACGTCAGCAATCAGAAGTTGCTCTTCTAGCTCTTCAAACAGGTCTTCATCGATTTGCTTGCCTTTGAACAGACCAAAGAAACCAGCACCGATGTTTGCTTTAGTGCGGCTTAGGCTGCGCTTAAGACGAGCAAAGAAGCTTTCTGTCGGCTTCTCTTGTACTTCTTCAACCTTAGCTTGAGGAACTGCCACTTCTTCCTGTTCTGCTTCTGCTTCTGCTTCTGCTTCTGCTTCTGCTTCTGCTTCTGCTTCTGCTGCGACAGGTTGCTGCTCTTGTTGAGCTTCTTCAAGCGCTTGCTCAGATTCAGTTGGCTTAACTTGTTCAGCTTCAGGCGCGACCTGTTCAGCCTCAACTTGTGATTCAACTTCAGTTTGATCTTCAACGCTTTCTACGTTCGCTTCATTCTGAGTTTTTGGGCTTTGTTCTTCTTCACCAAAACCAAGCCACGATAATAATCCGCGCTTCTTTTTTTCCGTCATCAGAGGAGTTTCCTAGATCTACTAATTAGCTGTATTGACTTAATACACGTCGACTCTTTGCTATTGTTATACAATACAAGCTTGTACAAACGAATAGTAAAGAAAAATGACAAAGCAGTGATAAGTTTGCTTTTAGCTTGATACACTTTGTCATTGCAAATTTATTTAATACACGAACCCACTTAAATTGGGCTCGGTATAGTATCACTTTATTAGCGGTCAAAAAATCTATGGTAAGACGTCGCCAGCAAAACACATCACAAAAAAAGCCATCCGGAGGCTTTGTTCGAATTATTAGTGGCTCATGGAGAGGTAGAAAGCTGCCTGTTCATGATTTAGAAGGATTACGCCCAACCATTGACCGAGTAAAAGAAACACTCTTTAACTGGGTGGCTCAAGATATCCCACATTCAACTTGCTTGGATGTATTTGCCGGTTCTGGCGGTCTAGGTTTTGAAGCAGCTTCTCGCCAAGCCAAAATGGTGACACTGCTCGAAATGAATCAAAAGGCGGCTAAACAGCTTTCTGATAACGCGAAAGAGCTCAAGGCAGACAACATTAATGTCGTGAATACTGATGCTATCTCTTTCCTTAAGAAACCAGGCACTCCTTACGATATGGTTTTCCTTGATCCACCATTTCGCAAAGGCTTACTGGCAGAAACAGTACAACTGCTTGAGAGTAACGGTTGGCTTGCAGACAATGCCATCATTTACGTCGAGACAGAGAAAGAACTGAAACTCGAAGCTATGCCAGAGAACTGGGAATTGCATCGCGATAAGACCACCGGACAGTCAAGCTACCGACTGTTCAATCGAATTACTGAAGAATAGGAGTTATTGAATGAAGTTCTTGCTTCCACTAGCAAAAGCAGCCATCGCCTTTGTTTGGTTTATCTTGATCGTAAATATTTTCTACCCGTTCCCGGGTAATGCTGCGATTGCGCTTTATATCATGACAGCATTCTTGTTCTTCATGCACGGCCTGCAGATGCTGATTTTCATCGGTGCTTTCGGCGACAAGATCGAGATGTCACGTTGGGAGAAGTGGTCAATATTGATTTTCGGTGTCTTCGCCTTACTCGATATCCGACGCAAACACATGATGTAATCGAGCTTAAGCCCAGATATAAAACGCTTAGCTACAGAAAACATCATGACAGAAACAGTAGAGACAAAAACGCCGCTCATTTGAGCGGCGTTTTTTTATTCAGCAATGATATTGATGTTAGCCCATGTAGCCTTTCACACCATCGAGGAACATTTGCGTCGACAGCATAACCAACAACAAGCCCATCAAGCGTTCGATGGCTTTAAGACCTCTCTCTCCCAGCACTCGCAGGAAGAAGCCATTAAACATCAGAATAAAGAAGGTAGCACCCCAAGCCAGCATCACTGCGCCTGAAAGCTCTAACATATTGTCAGGGTGCTGTGTCGACAACAGAATCAATGCCGCAATCACTGAAGGGCCAGCAATCATTGGGATCGCCATCGGCACAATAAACGGTTCTTCACCCGCCGCGAGGCCAGTAATACTACCCGCACTTGGGAAAATCATCTTAATCGCGATGATGAATAGAATAATACCGCCAGAGATACTCAAGGTTTCAGGCTGCACGTGCAGGAAGTTCATGATGCTTTGACCAGCAAACAAGAACAACAGCAGGATAACCAGCGCAAACATCAGTTCACGAACAAGAACAATACGGCGACGCTTCGGATCAATATGCTTAAGGATAGAGAGCACGATTGGTAGATTGCCAAGCGGGTCCATAATAAGAAACAGCATGGTTGCTGCAGATAAAATTTCCATAAGTTTGTCTCGAAAAGCGTAAGTGCGCGGAGTATAGCAGCCTCAACATTGATTTTCGAACGCAGTAATAAAAGGATTAACTTATGTAATTAGAAGGGAATTTTGCGAGAGCAAATAGAAAGGAAAAAGGAAAAAGAGAATTTAAAGAGTGAAGCCGAAACGTCGCATCCACTCTTCTTATCGATAAAAGCCAAAAGGCTCTAAAAACCAAATCTCTGGGAATTAGTGGTTACACACACGTTCGCGGTTAGTGCAAAGCTTATCATCGACAACGACAACCTTGTCCATCTTCAAGAAAAACTTCAACAGGCTATCTAAATCCAGACCATTGAGCTTACAAGTATGGAAGCGAGCTTCTTCGCCATAGGTTTGAGCAAGCGCTAATGTTAGCTCTTCGCGAGTCAGTGGCTTTTCACTAAGCAGGTTTAAAACGTTGTGTGCGTGAATTTCAGTCGTCATAACTCAATCTCATGTTTAATGAATTACACGTAGAGTACCGAGTTTTAGCAACGCCGTTTTGATGTAGCTCAGGCTTGAGAGAGCTCTACCCTAAATAGTAATCGATGCGACGATGAATGCGTGTGCGAGAAAGTAACTGCCCGTTACCCAAAAGTAAGCGCCCTTGATTGGGCTGCGGTAACTGTTTAGCGCATAAGCTAAGGCCGAAAGGAGCAGCACGCTACAGCCAGCAAAACCGACCGCGTGTGATAACTGAGGATCCAGCAGCCAAACCTCACCAGAAGCCCATGCTAACTGAATAAGCACAATACCCATGATGACCACGGGAAAAACGAGTTTGTCTAAGCGTGGCAGCAGTAAAAAGAAAGCAACAACGCAAGCTGCCAATAACAGCGCGAACAACCACCAAACCATTTCACCTGATAGCTGTAACCAAAAAGCTTTGCTGTAACAGAGTTGAGCCAATAAGAAGCAGACAAAATGCAGAGGGCGTTTTTGAGTGAGAGTATGAAGCACATCTGCGATCGCAGAGATAGCCAACCCCGCAACTATCCAATAGGTAAAGTCAGCCACAACCGACTGAGTTAAAGCAATTGTCGCTAATAATACAAAGGTAAATACCTTATACGATAAGGCCTGACCGATATGTCCATGTTTCGTTCCTGCTATTGCTCCGATACCAGATAAGGAAACCGCTAACCAACTCCACATACCACTTGCCCTATTGCTTTAAATCGTCGCCAGTCTAGGCACACGAGTGTTGATGTAAAGCCTCAGCCCCTCAAAATTGGATCTTGATTACGCTTCCACTAAAAAGAGTCTCTTTAGATTGAAGTCGTAACAATTACCACCATGACAATGGCCATTCGTTTAAAACTAGAACGAATCATCATAAAACCCATTCAAACTGGCATTAGAGTCGCCATACTTGAATTTTGGCCAATTCTAACCTATCGACCCCACCAAAACCGGCCTAATTCCGTAAAATACCACACTTAAAAAATTAAAATAACCACATTTAAAGTAAATAATAACAATAACTTAAGTAAACAAACTCAAGATTAATAGGAAAATAAAAACGCCAACCAAGCCTAAACTTGTAAAGTAGCCAGTTTTCTTTTTTAACGCCCAGTTTTGTCAGGTTATTTCAAGCCTCCGGTAAAAATCGCCACAAAAACCAAGCCGAAAACTTAAAAAACCAACCAAAACCAACCTAGCCACCACCAACCTCTATTAATACAGTTTAACAACCTTTAACAATATAAATTACACAAAACAACCATTACAAAACAACAAGTTAAATCAAATTAGAACAAACATAAATCACAACGAACAAATTAAGAACACACCATAAAACACAGTTAAACACTGCCAAACAAGCCAAAAACTCATAGTTTTCTACTACTTTTAAAGCTTTCGAAAGTAATTCTTGATCTAAGGCCATAAGTAGTGCTATTCTTTAAAACATAGCGAGAGACAACCAAATTTAGGAGTAGTGTTATGATTTCATCTTCGCAAAGACAAGGACTTGTAATGATCGCGGTAGTTGTAGGTCTAATGACACTACCGATGATGTACTAAGCAAGTTACAGATAAAAAAAGGGACGCCATGAGCGTCCCTTTTTTTGTTCAATTTTTTCACTTCGAAAACAGATGCAGTGTTAGCACATCCCAGTTCGCATAATAGAAACCTGCGGCAGCTAAAGTCATTGCCATCATCAGTAAGATCGCAACTCGCCAGATAAAACGACCACTACGTGGAGTCAGCTCCTTCTCACAGTCGTTACACATCATGATGAACTTATGTTGGTCTTCCAACTTAGCCTCATGTTCATTGACTACCTTATTACGACACGTTGCGATATAGCGCAGCTTGCTCACCATATCGTGCGGTAGCCTTTCTTCACAGCTTGTTACAAGCTCATGCAATCCTTCGCCTTCGGCATGATATTGAAGCCTCAATAATTTCTCTATATTGCGAGTTCTTGTCACCACTTTTTCAATATCGGTCATCTTAGCCCTCCCACTCCACACTATAATTCTAGTCGAGCATTTCCCTATTCTTATACAAAATCACTGTTATTTACGAGAGAAAGAGACAATAAATAACAATGCTTTATCCCAAACTGACCATTAAATGTGATGTCTGCCGAAAAATAATCAGTTTGGCTTACAACAGTTCACGAATAACGGCTTTAAACACATATCCCTATTGCCTGAAAGACTAGAATAACCATCACGACTACATGGAGGTTATATGCCTAATTCACTCTTTTTTGCCATCTTTGCTCTCGCTGCTCTAGCGGCTTGGGTATTTATTGGTTTCTATCGAAAACACTCGCAAGGTGAAAATGCGCCAGAGAAGAAAGTGAATGTCACGGTGTTAGACAAACAATCGATCGACCTTCCTGACGCAGAACCGGGCCAAGAAGATCAAGAGTACTGGATTTACGTTCAACGTGGTGTGGTTGGTCCGAAGCGAGAATTCCAAGTCGGCATCCACTATTTCCACGCCCTTAACCCTGGCGACAAAGGAACCTTAACCTACCAAGGCGATAAGTTCTTACACTTTGCGTTGAAGCGCTAAACGTCAGCCGCTTCAACTGTCGTCCCTAAGCAATCCATCAGAAAGCCTTAGCAATCACCGCTAAGGCAATAACCAACGCGTTTTCTCTGACTTAGACACCAACCAGCTCATCCATAATGCGCCAGCTCCGCTGATCACAATCCATAATGGAATAACCCATGCCGGATGTCCTTGGTACCAACCAAACTCTTTCATCGGCCACAAGAAAATCGGGTGCAGCAGGTAAATACCTAAGCTGTGCTTACTGATAAAGCCAACCACTTGGTTACTCTTCTCAGACAGGCCTTCACCATAGTAACGGCATACCATGAACACCATGCTCGCGGCTAATACGGTATTCAACGTTTTGTAAGATAGCCAGCGCCCTACCGTGTACTCTTCTGCTACCAAGCTTGCATCAACCACCATGTAAACCGTGGTTAGTAACGCTAGCCCACCCAGTAACACACTCACGCCAACGGTCATCTTGTTAAGTGGCACAATCTTATACAGCAAGTAACCCAATGGTAAGTAACCGGTGTACAACCACAATTCGTGACTCCAAGGGCCATCGATTTTCAGTAAGAACAGCAATGTTGTGAACAACCATACCGCCGTAAAGGCATAGACCGATCTATCACCGTACTTTCTAACCATGATCTGCAAGAACGGAATCACAAAATAGAGTGGGATGAAGTAATAGAAGAAACCAAGGTGGTAATAGGTGTAATGATGGTAGCTATTAAGCAACACGTCCCAACTGACGTCGGCATCAAAGCCCATTGCCGACCAGCCCGACAGATAGGTATAGAAAAGCGACCAGACAATGAAAGGTATCAGTACCTTGCCCAAACGACGCTTGAGGTAGTATTTGGCGTCAAACGGGCGCTGATCACTGAGCATCAGTGCACCAGTAATCAAGATGAACACCGGCACCGCCCAACGACTGAAACCGTTCACCGTAATGGCGGTCAGCCACTCACCGAAAGGAATAGTGCCTAATTCATTCCGATAAGGCGCCAAAACATGAATCGCGATAACTGCTATGGCCGCAACACATCGTGCTAAATCAAAAAAGAGAATTCGCTGCTTCATGTAAATGCCTGATTAATATTCAATCATTCTACTATAGCAATAAAAAAGCTGACTGGAATAAATACCAAGTCAGCTTAGTGTTAAAGGAGAGGCTTATCGCGAATTTAGCTCATACGAATTTAGCTCGTGCGGCTGAAGCTTATGCTGCTGAGATTTGCGGCACTTTAGGTAAACGGAGAGAGATCACCGTCGTTATCGCTAAGAACGCAAAAGATACCCACAGACACGCAGACAAACCGGCCATTTGGAATACCAAGCCCGACAATATCGTGCCAATCAAACGGCCCATCGCGTTTGCCATGTAGTAGAAACCGACATCAAGAGAAACGCCATCACCTTTCGCATAACTCACAATAAGGTATGAGTGCAGCGATGAATTCACCGCAAAGATGGCACCAAACACCATCAAGCCACCGATAATAACGAACTCGGGTTGCCAGCCAATTTGCACCGCATAGGCAATACCTGCAGTCACGATAGCCAACGCCCCCGCCCATAATAGCGCTGCATGTCCATCAGGCACCTTGCCTTGTGCTTTACCAGTAATCTTGGGTGCAATGCCCTGCACAAAGCCGTATGCGATGGTCCAAGCCGCTAAAAAGCCACCCACCCATGAGTGATCCCACCCAAACACGCTGCCTAGGTAAATCGGCAAAGCAATCACAAACCACACATCACGAGCGCCAAACAGGAACATACGTGCTGCGGATAGGATGTTGATGGATTCAGACTTAGAGAAGATCTGTTTAAACTTAGGTTTAGTTTTCGCTTTACCCATGTCCGCTTCTAAGCTCAACACACTGCCAACGAAGACCAATGCCAACACGGCTGCCATCGCAAGCACAGCGTATTGGAAGCCAATCGTTGAAAGCAGCAAACCACCAATAAAGAAGCCTGCCCCTTTAAGCGCATTCTTAGATCCGGTCAGAATCGCAATCCACTTATAAAGCGCGCCTTGTTGTTCATCAGGAACCAGAGTCTTAATCGAACTCTTGGCACTCATCTTATTGAGGTCTTTAGCGATACCAGACAAGGCTTGCGCCGCCATGACCCAAGGAATGGTCAGCATTGCCGTTGGCACCGCGAGCATACCCAAGGCGACGACTTGCATCCCTAACCCGATGTTCATGGTCTTGTTGAGGCCAAGACGCGCCCCTAACCAGCCACCGATTAGGTTGGTCACCACACCAAAGAATTCATAGAAAAGGAACAGTGAGGCGATTTCTAGTGAACTGTAGCCAAGGTCGTAAAAATACAGAACCACCAGCATGCGAAGTGCACCATCAGTAATGGTGAAGTTCCAGTAGTTGAAAGTCACCAACATATATTGGCGAACGCTCTTACTTAGATTTGAAAACATAACGCTATCTCTGCAATCTAAACAAAAAGAGCTTTTGGATCATGATAAGTTCAACACTCCAGAGACCAAAAGCTCCCTGTCTAACACTGATGACTATTAGCTATTCGCTACGCCATTAATGTATTCAACCTGGATAGGTTTAGTGAAGGCACCTGGACGCAGTGCCTGCACCTCTTGAACTACCTTGCTCAAATCCCAGCCTTTTTCTAACAGTAGGTGAGCTGCGAACAAACCAGTGCGACCAGAGCCGCCCATACAATGCATTGCAACCTTGCCGCCGTTATCGACGATGTTATGTAGCTCAGGGCTAGCTGCTTGCCACTTCGCAGCAAAACCAGCACCCGGTGCACAGTCGTCTTCAATTTCGATCTGGAACCATTGCATACCTAACGCACGTGTTTTTTCACCAAGTGCCGCCACGTCTTTGCTTGCAAGCTCATGGTCATCAAGTGCTGTCACGATAGCTTCAACGCCTTGCTCTTTTAGCTGAGCCAGTGATGCATCAAGCGTTGCTTCTTTTGTGCCTGGGCACGGAGTAAGCACTAGCGCACCTTGCTCTAGGTCTAGTTGCCATGTTGGATGTATCATTATATCTTCTCCAGATTCTTATTAAGCAAGGCCAACGGTACGAACAAGCTCAGCGGTACGTGTTGCGTAACCCATCTCATTGTCGTACCAAGCGTAGATCTTAACCATGCGCTTACCGACCAACATCGTTGATAGTGCATCCACGATTGTTGAGCGTTGGTCGCCTTTGTAATCGATAGAAACCAGTGGACGCTCTTCAAAGCCAAGAATACCTTTTAGTTCATTCTGAGACGCTTCTTTCAGCATCGCGTTAACTTCTTCTGCCGTGGTGTCTTGCTTCACTTCGAAGATGATGTCTGTCAGAGAAGCGTTCGCTAGCGGTACACGAACTGCGTGGCCGTTGATGCGGTTTTCTAGCTCAGGGAAGATCTCAACAATCGCTTTGGCGCTGCCCGTCGTTGTTGGGATAAGACTCATGCCACATGCACGTGCGCGGCGTAAGTCTTTGTGCGGCGCATCAAGAATAGTTTGCGTGTTAGTTAAATCGTGAATAGTGGTGAAGGCTGCGTTCTCGATACCAAGCTTCTCGTTGATCACCTTAACCACTGGCGCGATACAGTTCGTTGTACAAGACGCTGCCGTTACGATTTTGTGTACCGCAGGGTCGAAGATATTGTCATTCACACCAACAACGATGTTTGCGATGCCTTCTTCTTTCACTGGCGCCGATACCACAACACGTTTCACGCCCTGCTCTAGGTATTTGTTTAGGAAAGAGGTCTTACGGTGAACACCTGTCGCTTCGATAACCACATCACAACCAGACCAGTCGATCGCATCGATGTCGCGCTCTTGTGTGGTCTTGATGCGCTGGCCATTAATGATCATCTCATCGCCTTCTGCAGTTACTTCGTGGTGAAAGCGACCTTGAACTGAATCAAATTCTAGAAGGTGGGCCAGTGTTGTTGTGTCGCCAGCAACATCGTTAATTTGAACAAATTCTAGCTCATCCCAATCGAATGCTGCGCGAAGTGCTAGACGGCCGATACGACCAAAACCATTAATACCTACTTTGACTGTCATTTTCTGTTCTCTCAGTTAATTGCCTTCATATTTGAAGCAGCAGCGTTGTTGACTACGTTCACTTACCGGAGCGCCGGCCGCCCTAATTACATAGAGCCACTATGCTCATAGGGATAAGTTCACTTGTCGCCTAGCTGCAACTACAACTATTTCGGCATTAAGTTTTAATGTATTTAAACGCAACATACTGGGCGTGAGTTCATCGACTCTAAGCGCTCAATATCTTGCTGGTATTCAGTTTTCAAACAGTTCGATGCAATAAGGTCGTCAATTAACTTTAGCATCCAACCTGGTAAATCTTGTGACAGGCGGTAAAACACCCACTGCCCCTGGCGAACATCAATCAAAACACCGTTTGAACGCAGCTGCGCAAGATGGCGTGAAACCTTTGGCTGACTTTCTTGCAATGCCTGAGTCAACTCACCAACCGATAAGCACTCATTGCGAACTATCAACATTAAGCAACGCACTCGCGTTTCATCGGACAGTAATTTAAAAAATTGGTGAGGAAGCATAAAAACATACTCATATATGGATATGCACATATCTTAGATATAAAAAAACGCACGTCAAGGCGTGCGTTTCAATTGTCATAAAAGTTTAACGAAGAAATATCAGAGCTTGTTGGTCACGGTATGGCTCCAACGGCGCGCTTCAGTAAGCTCCGTTTTAACCTGATCCACGCTTAATCCTAAATCGGCGCAGTGCTCATCAATCTGTTGCCAATCGGCATGCTCAAAGCTCTCTTCAAGTGCGAGCAAGGTACCATATGGCCCTTCTCTACGTAATAGAGCAACCTTGATACTTTTACACAGCGGCAACTGCTCGACTAAGTTATCTAACGACAAGTCCAACAGAGCACCCAACAAGGAGAATAAGCCAATCATAAAGGCCTGTTCTCTATACCCTTCAAATGCCTGATAGCGAGACATACGCTGACAAAACTGAGCACGCTGTAGGGACAATCCATACAGCTCTTTCGGCTTTTTATCAGAGACATAAGAGGCGACGGCTAACGACACAAACATTTTCAGTTTCTCTTGACCTAGATACACCAAAGCCTGACGAAAAGAAGAGATGGTCACTTCAAGGCGCGGCGACATAGTATTCACAAAACGCAGCAGCTTATATGAGAGCGCCACATCTTTCGCGACAATGCTCTCCACCCGTTGAAAGTCCACATCGGGCTTACACACTTCTTGAAACAGCTCCATAGCAATCACTTGCTCAGGGCTAATGTATTTACTCTTGATGATTTCCGGTTTATTGAAAAAGTAACCTTGGAAAAACTTAAAGCCAGCCTCTTTGGCTTGCTGGAATTCTTGTTCGGTCTCAACGCGCTCCGCCAAAAAGCTAAACTTTTTCCCTTGATGCGCCCTAACCAAATCACACGCTTCATCCAAACCCATCTGCATAATATCGAGCTTTACGATATGCGTGTATTTAAGGAAACGTTCCCATTCTGGGGTCGAAGTAAAATCATCTAGGGCAATCATGTAACCCGCTTGGTAAAGGTCTTTAACCGCTTCCAACAATTCATCTGTTGGTTTACAGGTTTCCAGAATCTCTACCACCACCTTATCTTTCGGCAAACTTAAGGGCAGTCGACGAATCAAACTTTGATAAGGGAAGTTGATAAAGCAGCGTGAAGATGGAATAGAAGGGTTAAGACCAACAGACAAGAAGTTCTCAACAATCAGACGATACGTTGCTCGATTAGACTCAATATGCGCTGGGTACGCATTCTTTTCTCCATCGCGAAATAACAACTCATAGCCGAGTGTATTCCTCTTGCGATTTAAGATAGGTTGTCGAGCAACGTATGTAGCGGTCATTTCTTGATAACTCTGATTGGTTTAACTATAACTCAGTCGCTTAATCTAAGCTTTCGCGGCAGCTAGCAAAGCACCGCAGCCCATGAACATACCACCAAATATTTTATTTATCTTACCCATTATGCGATCAGAGCGAATAAAACGTCCCATTTGTGACGCTAATGAGGTGTAACCCAACATAACAACGCTATCAATGAATACTGTCGTCACACCTAGCACTAATAACTGAGGTGCTTGAGGTTGTGTAGGGTCAATAAACTGAGGAAACAAAGCCACCAAAAACACGATTGATTTCGGGTTAGTTAGGTTGATAAGCACAGCGTTTCTCAGCAGTTTGCCACTCGACAGAGTAGAGCTTTCTTCAGATGCTACTAGGCTCGAGCTATCACGCCACTTTTGAATACCTAACCAAAGTAAGTACACCACGCCGACCCACTTAATGATGGTGAACGCCAACGCAGGCTTAGCAACGAGTGCACCGATACCCGCGCCCACCAGCATAATGTGAAACGCAAGACCAAGCTGTAAGCCAACAATTGATGCGAGTGACTTTTTAGTGCCATAGCTAAGCCCATTACTGATTGAGTTAACGGTACCCGAGCCCGGAGCCAAGCTAAACAAAATCGCTGTGACAACATAAGCAAGCCAGACATGAGTATCCATTTGCATTTCCTTACTAGTTCTTTAATCTAACAACATTAGTAGCAATAAAGCTCTCACACGCATCAGTTCAGGTAATTTCCCATGGAAAACCACAGCGAAGCCACCTTCCCTTACACTCAAGAACCTCAGTTCGATCATGCGATTAAACACCCGATCAACGCTCTTTGGCAACAAAGAAAAGAGGGGTATTTAACATCGTCTGGTAAAAAGAAACTGTACTGGTGCAGCCTCACCTCAGAAAAGCACAGCAAAGCTATTGTGATTTCAAATGGCCGTATCGAATGCTGCCAAAAATACCAAGAAATCTTTTATGATTTTTATCAACAAGGCTATGACGTTTATTCATTTGACCACCGAGGTCAAGGCCAGTCTGAACGTATGGTAACAGACTCTGACATTGGTCACATTCATGAGTTTGATGATTATGCATCTGACATGTCTGACGTCATTGCCAGTTTTGACCTAAGCCGATACTCCAATCGCTACCTACTGGCACACTCAATGGGCAGCACCATAGCCACTCGCTATCTACAAACTCATCCCGATCACCCGTTTGACAAAGTTACTCTGTGCGCTCCGATGTTTGGTATCAATACCGAGTGGTACCTGAAACCTATCGCGATGATCGTTGGACAAGTGCTTACCGCTTTTTATGCCAAGCCAACTTACGCGCCGGGCCAGCAAGCATATTATTCGAAGCCTTTTGAAAACAACTTACTGAGCCACAGTAAGGTTCGCTATCAGTGGTTCCGCCGCTTATATGACGAGTCTCCATCTTTGCAGGTGGGTGGACCAAGCACGCGTTGGGTGTGGCAAGGGTTAATGGCCGCCAAGCAAGCAATTCAACAAACTCGTCAAATCAAGATCCCTCTGCTATTGATTCAAGCTGGGGATGAAAAGATTGTCAGTAACAGTGCTCAAGTAAAGTTCATCTCTAAGCTGAAGAAAACCAACTCTGATTGTCAGTTTAAGTTGATTGAGGGTTCTAGGCATGAGGTGTTGTTTGAGCAGGATGAATATCGCAATCAAACACTGGATGCGATCAATCAGTTTTTCGCCTAGAGCTAATAGGCTAAGCAACCTACCAAGAAAATAAGCGCTAAAGAGGAAGAGAAGTAAGTGAGCTTTGCCCTCTTTTCTTGCATGAATTTGGCATACAATTTCTACCTAGAGATATTGTAGTTAAAACGATTCTAGCGCTGGCTAGCGTCAATATTGGTTAAGCATTTTGCAATGAGGGTTAAATGAGTATTCCTGCACTAAAAGATTCCGTGAAAATTGTTGCTTCTGATTTAGATGGTACGCTTTTGGCTCCCAACCATCAGCTAAGCGACTTTACCAAGCTAACGCTTAAGAAATTACACGACCAAGGTTATACCTTCATCTTCGCTACGGGTCGTCACCACGTCGATGTGGCGGGTATTCGTCAGATAGCAGGTATTCCGGCGTACATGATCACTTCAAACGGTGCACGCGTGCATGACCAAAACGATCAACTGATGTATAGCCAGAACGTACCTCAGGAACTCGTTCAGCCAGTTATTGATATTGTGCGCCAAGATCCAAACCTCTTTATTCACATGTACCAGAATGAAGATTGGTTACTAGACCGTGAAGATGAAATGTTGGCTAAATTCCACAGTGAGTCTGGCTTTAGCTACAAGCGCTTTGAAGCTGAAAACGCACCAAGCGAAGGCATCGCGAAAGTCTTCTTCACACATCCAGAACAAGACCACGAATATCTCGTCACGTTTGAACAAAAGCTAAGAGATGCTTTTGGCGACAAACTGAACATCGCCTTCTCTACACCTTGGTGTCTGGAAGTGATGGCAGCTGAAGTCTCTAAAGGCCACGCTCTAGACGCTGTTGCAAAATCACTAAACCTGACTCTGGATAACTGTGTTGCCTTTGGTGATGGCATGAACGACGCTGAAATGCTGGCTATGGCGGGTAAAGGTCTAATCATGGGTACATCACATGAGAAAGTGATGAAAGCACTACCTGACAATGAAGTGATTGGCAGTAACGCAGACGATGCCGTTGCTCACTACCTAGAAAAGCATCTGCTCTAATCTCGCTCGTTGAACAGATCTGAATAAATAAAAAGGCAGCCAACTGGCTGCCTTTTTTGAACCTTACGTAAAAAGCTCTCTCTAACGCTATCGAGAACCTAACACTTCTTTGCTTAAGATTGCCTGCCACTCTTGTTCGGTAACCGGCATGATCGATAAGCGATTACCGCGTTTCACCAAGGGCATTTCGGAGAGTTCAGGCATGGCTTTAAGCGTAACCAAAGGAATCAAGCGTTCAGTCACTCGCACAAACTCGACATCCACCATGATCCAGCGTGGGTTATCGGGTGAAGACTTAGGATCGTAGTAATCACTCTCAGGGTCGAACTGAAAGTGGTCTGGGTAGGCTTCTCTGGTTACTTTAGCGATCCCCGCTACGCCAACTTTTTTACATGATGAGTGGTATATCATCACCAGATCGCCAAGCTTGACGTCATCACGCATCATGTTTCGAGCCTGATAGTTGCGTACACCCTCCCAACAAGAGGTTTTTTGTACTCTAAGAGTCTGAATAGAGAAGGTGTCGGGTTCTGTTTTAAATAACCAATATGCCATAATAAATCCAATTAACGGTTGCTCCGAGGAAGATATAACATGAAGGTAATGAAAAACCCAGTGACATGGCTAGTCGCGTTCGCTCTACAAGGCTGTGTTACGGCACCTGATACGCCGCAACAACCTGAACAGCCCCCAGCAAACTTGGATGAGCCACTGAGCATTCAACCGCAAACCTTCATCATGCGTGGTCAGGTGGTGGTTGGCCATGAAAGCCGAACCTTCACTCCTTGCGGTAGCCAACAACAATACTGGTTAGACTTATCTCCAGAGTTAGCGTTAGAAGCACAAGGGCTCTCAACGAGACCTTACCAAGCCTTATATGGCGAGCTGATTGGTCACCTAACCGTGCCGAGCCAAACGGGTTATAACGCAGATTTCACAGCGCGTTTCGTGGTTGACCAAGTGAACATCCTAACCGCAGAGAACCCAGATCGCTGCGTCCAACCGCTGCGCTCAACACGAGTATTTGGTAATGAACCCTTCTGGTCAGCAACCTTCGATAAAGACCAGCTGAAATACACCAAGATGGGCGAACAGCCACAGACCCTCGATATTGAATCAAGCCGCACCACATCGAGCAGCCGTGACTACCAATTAGAAGGTAAAGCTGCACAAGGCAAACTCAACCTTACAAAAGAGAGCTGTAGCGACGGCATGAGCGATTCTATCTATGGATGGCATGCCAATCTTAACCTCAATGACAGTAACTACAATGGCTGTGCGACGGTCTCTAACCAAGATCCAACGCTGGACTGGAGCGGACTCTACTTCGCTAGCTCAACGCAAAACTCAGGGTTCTCTATCAACCTTGAACTCAACAATGACCACAGTGCTATCACGACTTATTCATACAGCAATGGAGACCCTTCTATTGTTGAACAAGGCTTCTGGCAGCAACTGAACCAAAATCAGGTACAAGTGGTTATGACTCGCCACCAGCAACAATATTTGATCTCCGAGCGCATCTTCACACTCGATAATGGCAAGCTAATCGCTGAAAAAGAGAAAGTGGGCAACGTGGTGTATCCGATTGCCAATGGCGGTCTGGTGCTATTCGAAGCTAAGAGTGCGCAAGCACAAGTAAACACCACCACTAACGTTGATCTAACCGCAAAGCAGGTGAACTCCAGCGATCAACTTGATCCAAAAGTCGACCAAGCGATCCGCGAATACTTTAAGATCAACAACAGCTCACCTGACGACACTAAATACCGCTGGTTAACCTACGACCTCAACGGCGACGGTAAAGAAGAGCTGTTCGCCCAACTCGATTGGTGTGGTTCTGGTGGCTGTACACTGCTAATTTTCGAAAACCATCAAGATAACTGGCGCTTCAATAGCCGAGTGACACTGGTTAAGGGCGACATACGCTTAGGTAAATCGCAAAACCACGGCTGGCAGGATCTGATCTTCAATGTCAGTGGCGGCGGTGCAACACCGGCGAAACACACACTTTCATACTCTGGTGTCAGCTACCCGCTAAACCCAAGTGTCGCTCCAGTTGCAGATGATGCTGATATCAGCGACGTGGTTTTGTTTGCTGATGGTATCTCACCCGCACAAAGTGGAGTGAAGTTGTAAACATGAGTAACCAACAAGCTTGCCATGGTTGTAGCTTCACTCACCAATGTATTTGTCACCTGATACCTAGTGTCGCAAGCCAAATCGATCTTGTACTGCTCACTCATGAGAATGAACTGTCACGCGATACCAATACAGGGAAGCTGCTTCAGCAATCCCTTGATCAGTGTCAGTCCATTGTATGGCAAAGGAAAACACCACCAGCGGAGCTCATCGCACTGCTTGACGATGAAACACGACAACCGTTTCTTTTATTCCCAAGTGATCAAAGTGTCGAGTGCCAGCAAGCTGTAATGACCCAAGCCCAGAGCCGTAAGCCGCTATTCATCATCTTGGATGGCACATGGCAAGAAGCGAAGAAGATGCTTAACAAGAGCTCGTGGTTACAAGCCGTTCCGCAAGTTCACCTCGATATTACCAGCGAATCTTCATACACCTTGCGCCGCAACCAAGACAGTGGCCACTTGTGTACTTGTGAAGTGGGTATTGAGTTACTCAAATCTTTAGGTGAAAGTGAATCTGCCAAGCTCATTGATGACTACTACCAGCATTATCTAAAAGTGTTCCACGCCGACAAGTGTGGCCACGCCCTCAAATAGACCAAGCAGGCGCGCGGGAAGGTAAAAACACATTTCGGGACGAGACAGACACTAAAAACAAAAAGGGTGAGCCATAAGCTCACCCTTTTTACATCGTATTTTCGTTATTGAGCCAACCAGTGTTTCACGTGAAACGCTCGCTCCATCAAAACAAACGCTGAGGTTGACCAAAGTAATACCCTTGCAAGTAATCGACCCCCATGTCTTCAGCAATACGGCACACCTGCTCATTATGAACGAACTCCGCCACCGTCTTAGCATTCAGAATCTGGCATAAGCTCACCAACTGCTGAGCGATCTTGCGCTGCTTTTTATCTTTATCAATATTGCGAATCAAACTGCCATCAAGCTTGATCACCTGTGGTTCTAGCTTCAATATCTCATCAATGTTCGAATAGCCCGAACCAAAGTCATCAACAATAATATTCACACCAAGATCGCGGAAGTGATTACACACCTCAATCAAGCGACCGTAATCCTGAATTTGTTCCGTTTCTAACACCTCCAAGCCAATACGCTGTGGGTGACTGATTTTCTTGATCGCTTGTTCAAGGTGAAGAATGGTTTTCTCATTGCTGAAATCTTGTGGCGCTAAATTAATTGAGAACGAATCGGTTCGCTGACTCATAAAATCGAAGGTGCGCGTTATCATCTGACGACTGAGGCGTGTATAGAGATGGGTTCCTTCAATGATTGGCAAGAACTTACCCGGTGCAATTAACTGACCGTCCTCTTCAATTCGAACCAAACACTCGTAGCTCTCTACCTGATGACTGTGTGCTGAGACAATCGGTTGAGAACACGCCACAATATTCTGATTAAGCACCGCGCGACTCACGCACGACAGCCAACCAAGTTGCTCTTGGCGATGCTTCTCCAATTGAATGAGTGCCTTGGCGCTCACTAGGTGTTTGTTTTGGCTGACGGCGCTGCGCCGCGCATCAATCGCCTTCAACAATAAGTCATCAATAGAGGTAGTAGGAAAATCTCGACGGCTGGCAATACCCGCACAAATAGACACCGACAAGTAATCAATATCAGGTAAACCGGTAGGCTCAAAATTCACATGCTCGGTTTGATCGGCAAATTCAGAAAATCGCTGATGAATATGTTCTTGGCTCGCCCAGCTATCAAACACCACCGCCCACTCACCAATACCGATACTGTAGAGCTGACAGCCCTCATCAAAGAACTGCCACAGCGCCTTTTGAAAGTACTCACTCAAATCATGCAGAAGCTTGTCACCTACTCGATAACCATACTTCTCATTGATCTGACCAAAGGTCGTGACCTTCAAAGCTAGTAAGTGGCTATCACTGCTCATCTTCGACAGTTTCTCACGCAGCACACTTCGATTGGGTAAACCTGTACGGTGATCAATTCGATAGCTTGCCGTCAATGCAGTGGCTTGCTGCTGAATCTTACTCGCCATGCTGTTGTTCATGTCATCGACATCAAGCAGTGCATTTCGGATCAATGAAAACAGAGGGGATATGTTGGTCGCGGGTTGCGTCTCTAATGGCAATACCGCCTTACCCTCGCCTTCTCTAAGCGCAAGATAAGTGAGGCTATGGTGCAAGATTCGCTGTTGGCCATTCTCTTGATAAAGTTCTCCCATGCAGTAAACGCCATAGCTGTCGGCCAATTTTTGGAAAACCTCAACCTCTTGGTTGCCATCAATAAAGTCGATACGAGATGTACAGTTATAAATGAAGAACTGTTCTGGCCTATGAGAGGCGATCTGCTGCACGCCCAGTCGTATCTGCTCTAAGGTCAGTGATGGATGGTCATAACAAAACCGGACCTCATCGCCCACTTGGAACAGGCCGCTGAATTCTATCTCTCCACTTTCCGTTACCTTGAGCGGTAAGTGAATGTTTTGCTCTTTCGGGTCACCGACCATCAAGGGAAAGTTATGCAGTTGCTCAAAAGGCACTTCGAGGCCATCAGCGAGGTAACGATTGTAGAGTTCGCGAACAGGCATCCCATCCAGTTCCAACAACCGGTTCTCTTGAGCACCTGTCACTCGAAAAGTTCGACCAATCGGATTCCATTCAGTGTAGTAACCCTTAGCGATGGAGAGCTCAACACTGTGCAGCGCCAACATCACATAGGCATTTTCATAGCAAATGCCGTCTAACATCACCCATCGCCCATTATCTGTGATGGTCGATGCACCGCCACAGATCGGTAATGAATACATCGACTGCTCAAACGCTGAAAATAGATCTCGGTTATTTATCTGCAAGCGGTCTGCGAAACAGATGATGCTTTGAGTATTATCATTGCACTCAAGCTGTTGCCACATAGCGTGGCTATCGAGCAATGGTTGTTCGCTATATTCGACAACACCACAAGAGTAAGACGTCGCGTCAAAGCGGGTAACAATCAGATAAAGACCTTGGTGCAGGATGACACCTTGACTAATGTAGTGGTTAGCACTGCAACCAATCAATTTGGCATTGGGAAAAGTCGATTGAATCACTTGGCAGGCAGCCAAAACAGAACCTTTCTCGAAAGACGAAAACACCTGAATCAGTAGGCTTTCATGTTGATGAAAATCTATCTTTTCCAATTCACGTTGGGTTTGCTCAATGTCTTGTATCAGGAGAGAAGTCGACTGCATATTCACATTAATCGTTACGTTAATGATTTATTATTGTGCTTATTATAGATAAGGCTTGCACGGAATACTTGCGATCGCGTTATGAATAATGTGACCTTAGTTAGACATCATTCATTCCGCCAAAAAGCAGTCATTAATGGCGGCGCAGTACTTTTATAGCCAGTCGTTACACAATGCGGGAAGCTTTAACTGCTAAAACAGTCGCTTAGGCTCACCGAAGTAGTAACCCTGCAGATAATCGACACCCATTTGCTCTGCTATCTCACAAACCTGTTGGTTATGGACAAATTCAGCGACCGTTTTGGCATTGAACACTTGGCACAAACGAATCAACTGAGAGGCTATGTTTCTTTGTTTTTGATCTTTGTCGATATTACGAATCAAGCTACCGTCGAGCTTAATGATCTGTGGCTCAAGCTTAATGATTTCCTCGATGTTGGAGTAACCAGAGCCAAAGTCATCAACAATGATTCTCGCCCCAAGCGCACGGAAGTGATCACACACCTCAATCATGCGGCCATAATCTTTAATCTGTTCAGACTCGAGA
The DNA here is from genome assembly GCF_041469505.1 of Vibrio sp. 10N.286.49.E11. Classification (NCBI taxonomy): domain Bacteria; kingdom Pseudomonadati; phylum Pseudomonadota; class Gammaproteobacteria; order Vibrionales; family Vibrionaceae; genus Vibrio; species Vibrio sp. 10N.286.49.E11. Next base: position 15,090 of record NZ_JBFRKQ010000022.1, on the reverse strand, counting down.
ACTTCTAAACCAAGTCGAGTAGGATCGTTCATACCACTGATCGCAGCCTCAAGGACCTCGAGCGTCTTATCGCTCAACAAATCTTGTGGGGATAGATTGATAGAAAATGAGCTCTGCTTATCCGCCATATAGCCAATAGTGCTCTTAATCATGTGTCGACTAAGGCGCGTGTAAAGATGGGTGTCAGCAATGATAGGTAAGAACTTTCCTGGTGGCACAATAGTACCGTCCGACTCCATGATTCTGACCAAACACTCTTGGCCAATCATTTCGTGCGTAACCGACTCCACAATCGGCTGGGAATAGGTGATGATGTTCTGATCTAGAATCGCACGACTTACACAACTCAACCAACCGAGTTGCTCTTTGCGGTCCTCTTCGCTCACCTGAATATCTTTGGCATTGGTGATGTGGGTATTGTTACGTACTCCATAGCGTCGAGCTTCGATCGCTTTCAATAAGATCTGGTCACCACTGTCGGTTAAGAAGTCACAACGACTAGCAAAGCCGCCACACAGAGAAACTGACAGGTAATCAATATCAGCCAAACCATACGGCTCAAAATTTATGTGTTCGATGTCATCGGCGAACTCAACGAAACCTTCTTTTATTTTCGCACTACCAACACTGGCATTAAAGATAATCGCCCACTCTCCGACACCAATACTGAACAGCTCTACTTTCACGCGAGGCTCTTTGACGACACGAAGCTGCAATCGCTCGATGAAGTGATTAGACAGATCAAGCAGTAACTGGTCACCCACTTGATAGCCGTATTTTTCGTTAACTTGATGGAAATTCGTGAGCTTTAACGTGAGTAAGTGTTCACTAAACAGAATAGTATTGAGGCGTTCTTTCAATACGATACGGTTCGGCAAACCAGTACGCGAGTCAATACGATAGCTTTCGGTTAAGCGACGCGCTTGTTGATGGAGTTTCTTTTCCATCTGAGTATTCATACTGTCAAGATCAGCGACTGCATTTCTGACAAGGTTAAGCAATGGCGACACGGTTGAGCCACACTGAAAGTCTTCGCAATGAAACTCTTTAATCTCGTCAGACTCGCGCATAGCGATATAAGTCAGGCTATGGTGCAGTATCTCTTGGCGGTCTTCATTACGGTATAGCTCCCCCATGCAGTAGGCACCACATGTATTCACTATCCCTTCAAATGGCTTGAGCTCAAGTTTACTGTCGATAAACTCAAGTCGAGATACACAGTTATAAATGATCACCGATTCAGGCTGATGCATGGCTAGCATCTCGGCCCCGTGGCGTACCTTTTCTGCAGTGAGAGATGGGTGGTTATAACAAAACTGCGCCTCTTCACCGACATGCCAAGGGCTATCAAACTCGATACTGCCATCATCATTAATACGTAGCGGCGTCGAGATACCCTTCTTTCTGCCAAGTTCTCGATAAAGCGGAAAGCTCATCAGCTGGCTAAAAGGAAGGTCTTTGCCATCCGCAAGGTAATGTTTAAATACTTCAATAGCCGGCTTGTCGTTCAATGCGTATAAGCGATTTCCGATTGCGTGTGTGACTCGTAGCTTCATCCCAATCGGGTTCCACTCAGAGTACGCGTCCGACCAAACCTTCAATCTTGGGTTAGTCAGAGCCACAGCAACACAGGCGTGCTGGTAGGTTTGCTCGTTATACATAACCCAACGGCCAAATTCATTCTCATGGCACAGTCCACCAGCTATCGGCAAGGCGTAAGGCAAATTTTCAAAAGCGCTATAAATAGGATAATCACGCCCTTCAACCTGATCGCATAGGCTGATGACCGTTTTAGCATCTTTCGAGAGATCTAGTTGAGAAGCGAGCTCTTGGCTGTCTTGATTTGGATTGCCGGAAAAAGGCTGGACCGCAGAGGTTAGATGGGTTTCGTTGAACTCACTGATGATGACTAAGGTGCATGCACTTTCAAGGCAATTATCACAGATAACATGACGAGCACTCTGGCCAATTAGCGTCGCATTATTTAAACGATTGAGGGCAACACCCGCGATTTGACGAGCTAGATCTGAAGATTGAGCTGAGAAAATTTGAATAAGGTACTGTTTGCTGTCACACCATTCTCGCTGATCAAATTGAGCTCTAAATAACGCCTCAGTATTTGCGAGAAATGTAAATGTTTGCATGCCAACCCTTGTTCAAAATCGAGTGAAGTAACAACCCGCAACCACTGCTATGACTGAAATGAATCGATAAAAAGTAGTCGCCAATTATCCTAGCCTAATCAGGCTTTTATAGGCGACTAATGTAACAATTCAATAGCATAAATGCGACACAATAAGCTTACCGAGCCATTAAATTAGTCGCATAAGATCGCTAAGTTGGTCTATTTCAACATCAGGGAGCACACTCGCCTTCGGGGAGCGGTATAAATTGGAACCAGTGTCATTAAACCAGCACGCTTGGAAGCCATTTTGCTTGGCTCCATAGACATCCGTTTTGAGGTGATCGCCAACATGAAGAATATTCTCAGCGTCACAACCTAGGTGTTGCTGAGCTTTTTCAAACATATCTGGATAGGGTTTTGCTCTGCCATCAGGGCCGGCTTTAAGGATTAATTGAAAGTACAGCCCTAAGCCAATTTTGTGTGGATCGACATTGCCATTGGTAATCGCAACCAGAGGAATACGTTGGCTAAGTTCAGTCATCACTCGATGCGTTTCTTGAGGGACATCGACTTGATTACGCAACCACAAGGCATGCTCAATGCCCTCTCGAGCCGCTTGCTCTGCTTGCTGCAGAGAGTAACCCAATTGCAGCAAACCACTCTTAATCTGAGTTTCACGCCACACGGTGACATCATGTTTCAAAGCTGGGTTTTCAGATGCGACTTGCTGCTTAATGCCCTGCCACTCTTCAAGCGATAAAGAAGCCGACACTGGGTGCTTTTGATAAAGCCACTGTGCCATCTCTTTCTCAACCTTCATGATCACAGGCCAGTTGTCATACAGGGTGTCATCCAAGTCAAAGGTCATGGCTTTGATGGGCTTTAACCCTCGATAAATTCGCATAGTAAACCCTTTAATCTAATCTTTATTCTTCTTACGAGCTCTCGGGTGAGCCTGATCATAAGCTTGTGCTAAGTGTTGGAAATCTAAGTGGGTATACACTTGGGTCGTCGAGATGTTTTCATGGCCAAGCAACTCTTGCACAGCACGAAGATTTTGGCTCGATTCCAGCACATGCGTTGCAAAGGAGTGACGCAGTTTATGCGGGCTGATGTGGCTCGCGACAGATTGCTTCTTGCCCCACTCTTCCATGCGCTTTTGCACGCTGCGGTGAGAGATACGAGTCCCGAGCTTAGAGACAAACAGCGCGGTTTCACCCGGTGAAGCCAATTCACCACGAACTTTGAGCCATTTATCGACCCACTCTTTAGCTAAACCAGAAAAAGGCGCTTTGCGTTCTTTGTCGCCTTTACCAATCACTCGGATTTCGCCTTGTCGACCCAACACATCTTTCAGATTGATGCCGACCAGTTCTGCCAGTCGTAATCCAGCACCATACATCACCTCCATCATCGCTCGATCACGAATCGACAATGGATCGTCCTCATTCACATCAAGCAGTTGACCCACTTCATCAACATCGAGGTTTTTAGGCAAAGGGCGTTGTTTGCGAGGTGCAGAGACACCTTTGGCTGGATTGGCGGTCATTTCGCCACGCAACACAAGGAAATCAAAGAAGCTGCGCAGTGACGATAAGCGCGTTGCAATGCTGCTCGCTTTCATTCCCTCACGCATGCCTTTACTGGCCAGTTGTCTGACCCACGCCGCATCGACTTGACCCCAATCCTTTAGCCCTAGAGTGACTAAATGACCGGCCATGGTTTCAAGTTGTTGTTTGTAATTACGTTGGGTGTGTAGGCTGAGTCCCTTCTCGCTTCGGAGATATTCATAGAAGCGAGAAAGTGGCTTTTGAAGGCTGTTAGGAAGAGGTATTTTGGGCTCTAGGCTCATTATTTATCTGCCAAGGTAAGGTGTCCGCCAAATGAGCGACAACAAGTGCTAAATGGCGTAAAAAGAGCGTATCCATATGGGGTTGGAAATGTCCGCCATCTTCACTAGAAAAGGCGAGCAAACCCAATGGAGACTGCTTAGCAAGCGGTAGTACTACATAAGAGCCTAGCTCTGGAACTGGATAATCACCAAACAAATCGTGTCTGTCGGCTTTTCTCAAGCGTCCAAGATAAGCATCTTTGCCATTGAAATGGTTAAGCGAAAACTTAGAGTAACCCTCAGCACTCAACTGATAAAAGCCAGATTGCGAAAGAATACGAACATGAGCCTTAAGCCCAAGATCTAACGCTTTTTGTTCAACGGCTTTTATCACCTGCATGAAGTCACTGCATTTCAGCACTTGCGCTTGCAGATCCATAAACTCATAGAAGGTTTTATCGTTATTTGCTGCCAACGACATCAAGCCAGTGATCTCTTCTTCAAGCTCTTCGATTCGATGACGTTGGCGTTTAAGCTGAACCTCAACCAGAGAAACAGCGCCCTGCTCAACGTTATTGATAGCAAGGCGATCAACCAAATCTTTTCGGTCTTGGAAAAAATCTGGGTTATCACGTAAATATTCCGCGACCACTTCTGCGGTGAGTGCGTCGGCTTCAACGTAAGACAAAACCTATCCTTTATTTTTATGAATATATTTGTTTTGGGTCGTTATTAGCAAGAAAGTTGACCATCAAACACATGCGTTGCAGGGCCGGTCATAAACAGAGGTTTACCCGGGCCTTGCCAGCTAATGTGTAAGTCACCGCCTGGTAGACGAACCTTCACATTCTCAGCCAGTAAGCCTTGAGTGATACCCACTGCAACTGCGCCACACGCTCCGCTGCCACATGCCTGAGTTTCACCCGCGCCGCGTTCGTAAACACGTAGACGAACTTCTTCACGGTTAACGACCTGCATAAAGCCAGCATTAACACGCTCAGGGAAACGTTCATGTGATTCAAGTAGTGGGCCTAAGGTGTCCACATCAGCCGTGTCGACGTCATCAACCACGGTAACCACATGTGGGTTACCCATGCTTACCGCACCACAGAATAAGGTGTGTACATCCGTTCTTAGGATATACGTCTTCTCTGGCTGCTTGGCCTTGAATGGAATCTTGCCGGGTTCGAACTCAGGAATGCCCATGTTCACCGTGATCAGGTCATTCTCTTCAATCTTGAGAACCATTTTACCTTTCTTGGTACTCACGTTGATGCTGTACTTATTCGTTAAGCCTTTCATGCGAACGAATCGTGCAAAACAACGTGCACCATTGCCACACTGCTCCACTTCACTGCCATCCGCATTGAATATGCGGTAATGGAAATCAGTTTCTGGATCATAGGGAGCCTCAACCACAAGTAGCTGATCAAAGCCCACGCCAGTGTGACGATCCGCCAAGCGACGGATCAAATCTGGAGAAAAGAAAATATTTTGAGTAATGCAGTCCACGACCATGAAATCATTGCCCAAACCATGCATTTTAGAAAAGTGGAAGTGCATAACGCTTAAAATTACTCCGGAAGAATGTTTTCAAGTTCCCACAGACTCGTAAGCTCTTCACGCTGACGAACCAAGTGAGTTTTATCGCCATCCACCATCACTTCAGCCGCACGCGAACGAGTGTTGTAGTTAGATGACATCGCGAAGCCATAAGCACCCGCTGAACGAACTGCTAGCAGATCACCTTCTTCAAGAACAAGGTCACGATCTTTACCTAGGAAATCGCCTGTCTCACAGATTGGGCCAACCAAATCGTAAGTCACAGTTTCCCCCTGACGAGGGCTCACAGGAACAATATCCTGCCAAGCTTGGTAAAGTGCTGGGCGCATTAGATCGTTCATTGCTGCATCGATGATGGCAAAGTTCTTGTGCTCTGTTGGCTTGAGGAACTCGACTTTCGTTAATAATACACCAGCGTTAGCAGCAATCGCTCTTCCAGGCTCGAAAATCAGCTCTAGATCAGAATGATTGTCTAAGCGAGCCAATAAAGCTTTCGCGTAGTCAGAAGGCTGTGGTGGTAATTCATCACGATAAACCACACCCAAGCCGCCACCGACATCAAGGTGTTTGATGTTGATACCGTTAGCACGTAGCTGGTCGATCAGCGCAAGTAGGCGATCGGTTGCATCGATGAAAGGTTCGATATCCGTTAACTGAGAACCAATGTGGCAATCAATACCATGGATAGACAAGTTATCGAGTGTTTTTGCAAACTCATAAACAGCAGGAGCACGGTCGAAAGCGATACCAAACTTGTTATCACGCAGACCTGTAGAGATATAAGGGTGAGTGTTCGCATCAACGTCTGGGTTGATACGCAGTGAAATCGGCGCTTTAACACCAAGCTCACCAGCTACTTTATTCAGTCGCTCTAGTTCTGGTTCAGACTCTACGTTGAAACACTTAATGTTCAACTCAAGCGCACGCTTCATTTCAGCAGCTGTTTTACCGACACCAGAGAATACAACTTTTGCTGGATCGCCACCGGCAGCAACCACACGCTCTAGCTCACCGCCAGAAACGATATCGAAGCCAGAGCCCAAACGAGCCAAAGTATTCAACACGCCAAGGTTTGAGTTAGCTTTAACGGCATAACACACCAAGTGCGGATGCTCACCAACCGATGAATCAAACGCATTCCAGTGGCGTTCTAATGTTGCACGAGAATATACATACAGCGGTGTACCATATTGCTCTGCTAGTTGTGAAAGTGCGACGTCCTCAGCCCAAAGCTGGCCATCTTCCTGATAGTTGAAGTAATCCAAAGTTCTTATCCCTTATAAATAACGATTTCTGCGTGTTTTCACTTATTGTGATTGTTCGGTTTGCTGAACTTCATCAGGATCGTACAAAGGACCCGTTTGACCACAACCAGAAAGTCCAATAACGGACATCATAAATAGAGCAGTAATTAATTTTTTCATTTTGCATATCGTGATTATTAACTCAATGCCCCCTATAATCGCACCACACTCAGGAAAAGCAATAGGATAGAAAGGATGAACGAGACTGAATTTCATCAGCTGGTCGATATACAGATGCAAAACATCGAAGAAGCTATCGATGAATCAGAGGCAGATATTGATTACGAAGTGACTGGTAACGTGATGACGCTGGAGTTTGAGAACCGCAGCCAAATCATCATTAACCGCCAAGAACCAATGAAAGAAATCTGGTTAGCGTCTAAATCTGGTGGCTTTCACTTCAAGCTAGTTGACGACAAGTGGACATGTTCAAAGACGGGCATGGAGCTGTTTGAGATGGTTAAAGAAGAATGCGTGAAGCACGCAGGTGAAGCGATCGATTGGGTCTAATCATTTGTAAGCAAAACTAAAAAGGAGTGAATCAATCACTCCTTTTTCAATATCAATCGGGCTTAGTAAGACTAGATGTTGACTATCTTTGAGCTCCGAGAAGCTAAAGTTGCATCGTTACGATAAGGCACAACGTAAGAATTGCCTTCTTCAGGATGAACGATTTGGTAGTACTGAGGTAGGTTAAAGTTAATCAACTTAGACGACATCTTCGACTCATCTTTTACCGATGTGTAGAAAGAATTCACGCTCGCGATCATCTCATCTTTTTCACCGCTGTACTGGTGGTAGACCTCAACTTGGTTCGACTCGTCCAATACATAAATATTGAAGCCTTTGTCGGTATCTTCGAAAAAGAACTGAATCAAGCCCTCACTCGCAAAACCATCCACCACTTCTGGTAGCTGATACTCTTGCTCTTTATCGAGCATCAGTAAAGGTGAGCCTTTGAGCTTATTGGTTGAGATGCTACGGTAGAAATCGACCGAGTTTTCCAACATCTGTACCGACACACCACGACGTTCGAAGAACAGACCAAACATCTTATTAGCTAAACGAATAGCCTTAAAGCGGCGGCGCTTCTCGGGTTCAATCGGTTTCAATCGTAAATCGATACACTCAGCAAGCAGTTGATACACCATGTTACGCATCACACCACGCAGGTTTTTGCTGTAACAGAACACATCAACCGATTCTGGCGGTAAAGCATCTTGGTGCATTTTGCCAAGCACCGTCTTCAGCGCATCCAGCATTGCCGTATCACCTTGGAAATGCAGCGTACGTACTTCATGCCAAGAGTTACGATAAACTAAGTCGACACTGCCGACTAAACTCTTACCTTCTTCACCAAAACTGAAGATATCGGCGTTCTTAAGATCAACCTTCAACGCACGACCACTTAATTCAGAAGTTGGGTCACTTTCAAAGTTGATGAACATCGCCAGTTGGCTTATTTCACACGGGCTCGCCAGTGCTTGCATACTTGGGCGACGCTTACGCAAAGAAAACGTATTACGCAGGTCGCTCACCATTTGATAGAACTTATCGATATCGATGTGAGCGTCACGTACCACAGAGTGCAAACGTGTCGACTCGGTAATCAAGCCATTAAAAAACGACCATGCTACCAACTTACTCAAGTACTCATGGTGCTCTAGAGAAGGCTGACCAAGAATGCGGTGTGCAACCAGTGGCTGCTTATACAAGTACCAACCTGCTTTATTCGACTGACCCTGACGAACTTCGATGAAGCTCAAGTCGGGTTCATGCAGATCCGGAGAGATTTGTGGGTTCAGCAGTGTCACTTTACCTGGCAATACCTCAAACGCAGCGTAAAGCTTACGTGCCAAGATGCTGATATCTTGTGGACTGATTGCCGAAGTGATGTCGTTACGACGCGCAAATTGAATCAGATTACGATAGCTCAGCATCAAGGCATCAAGCAGTGCATGGTGCACCACTTTAACCTGCTCAACCTTCCAGTTACGGCGGTTATCGAGCTCAGCAATGGTTTCATGTCCCCAATTCCAAGATTTAGTCATCTCGGTTAAGGCTTCACGACGCCACGCAACGGAGCCAATGCCCGCATCTCGTGACAACTTCTCGTGGGTCTTAAGATAAAAACAGCGCCTTACCAAGTCCAATCGAGTGTGGTCGTTAATGCGTTCTAGATAGCGCGTTACCTTTTCAAGCATCAGATAGTAGCTATCCATGCCATACAGATCCGGTTCATCCGCGAAGAAGCGACGCTTGGTATCAATACTCAGCAGTTGGGTGTTTGGGTATTCCCATGAATAGGCTTCTAACAGGATCGCCTTCAAAACCGATTTATACGGTGAGTCGATACTCTTATAGAGCTGCCACAGGTTTGAACCAAAGTACTCTTCAGCGGGAATGCGATTCAGCTTGCCGAAATCGATCCACTGCGAGCAATCAAGATAGCCATCCTGACACAAACCTTGAACATACTCGTCGTAACACTCTTCCATTTCTGGCGGAATGATTTGCCACAACAAACGCTGACCAGCCAAACGAACCGCAGAGCGATAAAACTCATCAAGCAATAATAAGTGCTGTGAAGAACCACAGTTATCGCCGGTCATCTCTTCTGAATGGTTCGAACGGAAACGCTCTTCATCCATCAAGAAGAAGTTCGCTTCTACTCCCAAGGTTTCAGCCCAATCGGTAATCAAGAGACACTTGTTGGTTAGGCTATCGCGAGAGGCGCCATCCATATCCGGGGAAACACACACCCAGATATCAAGATCACTTGAAGTGCTTTGACCAATAGAAGAAGTACTACCCATGGTGTACAAGCCAAGGATTGCTGGTTCATCCGTCTCGGTGAGTTTGCCACCCAGCGTTAATTCGGTATCAGAGACAAATTGCTTTTGGAATTCATTAAGCGTGAAGCTACGAATTCCAAAAGGAACTTGTTGGTCATAATAACCAGGCATCATCGGGTGATTGAAGTGAAGCAGTGCGGGAATAAGGTTGAATACTCGCTGGCCTTGCACATTCATCAACGCCAACGCACGATCAATGCGCTGCTGATTTAGATTGTCTAATCGTTGAATCAAAGTTTGAGTGTAAGCCTGCAAGGTAAGTCCTTGGTTTGAGGTTAAGTGCAGTTCTGTTTAGTTACTGAACGAAAGGAGCAACAAAACGTGATCAATTTAACACTTTTACCCTTAATGGTAAAGCAAAGGAACCCGTCATACTGGTCAATTCCTTGATGACAGAAAGTTAAACTCACGGCGCCGTAGTGTCCTCTTTATTGACTATTTCTAATAATAGCCCATGTTTCAAATGAGATACTAATCACACTATTTTGGTGAACTCATGAAAATCTCTCAGCTATCAAAGTATGGAATGATCAAACAGTAAGAATTCTCGCCTCATAATGGTAGGATTAGGCTATTACAGAACCTATATCGGAAACACCATGACAAATTCAGCACCAATCCGTATCGCGACCAGAAAAAGCCCTCTTGCCCTTTGGCAGGCATACTTTGTAAGGGATGCACTGCAAGCTGCTCACCCTGGTTTAGAGGTTGAGTTGGTAACTATGGTGACCAAAGGTGACATCATCCTAGACACTCCGCTTGCTAAAGTGGGTGGTAAAGGACTGTTCGTTAAAGAACTTGAAGTAGCCATGCTAGAAGGTCGTGCTGACCTAGCGGTTCACTCAATGAAAGATGTACCTGTCGACTTCCCTGAAGGTCTAGGTCTGGTAACAATTTGTGAGCGCGAAGATCCGCGTGACGCTTTCGTATCAAACACTTACAACAACATCGACGAACTCCCACAAGGTGCTGTCGTGGGTACGTGCAGTCTGCGTCGCCAATGCCAACTGTTAGAATACCGCCCAGATCTGATCATCAAAGAGCTGCGCGGCAACGTTGGCACTCGTCTAGGTAAACTCGATGATGGTCAATACGATGCGATCGTACTGGCTGCTGCAGGTCTTAAACGTCTAGAGCTAGAAGAGCGTATTCGTAGCTTCATCGAACCAGAGCAGTCTCTCCCTGCTGTTGGCCAAGGCGCTGTTGGTATTGAGTGTCGCCTTGATGACGAGCGTCTGATTAAACTCCTTGAACCACTGAATCATAAAGACACGGCTGATCGTGTACTGTGCGAACGTGCAATGAACCTTACCCTAGAAGGTGGCTGTCAGGTTCCTATCGGCAGCTACTCATTATTAGATGGCGAAAACATCTGGCTACGTGCATTAGTTGGTGAACCGGACGGTTCTAAGATGGTTCGTGGTGAGATCTCTGGCCCTCGCAAAGATGCAGAAGCACTTGGCGTGACTCTGGCAAATCAATTGCTGGATGATGGCGCGAGAGAAATCTTAACCAAGCTCTACGTTGACCAAGAATAATCATGACAGTGTTGGTGACTCGTCCCGGTTCAGAGGGACAATCGCTTTGCCAACAACTAGCGGATGAAGGGGTTCAAGCAATCCATCATCCGCTGATTCGTATCGTGGATAATCCCAACTCTGCGGATTTAAGCACCCAGCTTAATAACAGCGATATCATTATTGCAGTCAGTCACCACGCCGTGGCGGCTGCCCAAAGCATCCTTTCAAAAACCTCATCCATTTGGCCTACTTCGCCGCTTTATCTTGGCGTTGGTCAAAAAACTGCGCACGTTTTAAGCAAAGTCTGTAAACAAAAAGTAAACTATCCTCAAGTTAGTGATAGTGAACATCTTCTTAAACTTACCGAACTTAATGGCGTAGAAAATAAGTCCATTTTGATACTACGTGGCAATGGTGGGCGTGAGCTCATTAGGGATTCTCTACTCAATCGAGGTGCACAAGTCTCTTATTGTGAGACCTACCGTAGAGAATATATTCCTATTAGCGACCACAATACCTATCAAACATGGATAAACAAAAAAACGTCCAAAGTTGTCATCACTAGTCAGGAACAATTGGAGTATCTCTGCTCAATTACCCCTGATGAGTATTTGGCTTGGCTTTCAACAAGACATCTATTTGTCCCAAGCCAGCGCATTGTAGAACGAGCACAACAACTCGGCTTCTCGAATGTGACCAATACTCACAGTGCTACGAACCAAATATTACTGGCTGCTCTCCGGCCCTAGCTAGAAACAGGAAATAAGCATGACAAGCAAAAAAAATAATGAGCATATTGAACCTGAAAAGAAACAAGATACTCAGCCAGTAGTTGTTGAAAACGAAAAAGCTGACTCTACAGAGACAAAACAACCTGAACAGAAGCTTGATGCCTCTGCTTCAAATACCGCTAAAAATGAGCAGCCTCAAGCTGAGCATAAAGAGCAAATAGAGAAAGCAGAAAAGCAAGGTAAGCGCGGTGTCAAACTAGGCGCTATTGCGATCGCTATTTCAATTATCTTCAGTGGCGGTATCGCATTTCAAATGCAGCAAAAGAGCGCTGAATACTCGGCTCAAATAGCCGCTCTTCAAGCACAACTTCAAAATACCCAATCTGCGGTAAATAAAGACCTACAAACCATCAAGCAAGAGACTATCCAAGAAGCCTCACACGCGGTGGAGAAAACTCAGGTCGTGCAATCTCAACAGCAGAAGAGCATTCAAAGCCTGCAGTTAGCAGTGGCTGACGTGAAAGGTCGCCGCCCGAATGACTGGTTACTTGCCGAAGCCGATTACCTTGTGAAACTAGCAGGACGTAAACTGTTCCTCGAGCATGATGCCGTTAGCGCAACCAAGTTAATGGAAAGCGCCGATCAACGTATCGCAGCACTGAATGACCCGAGCTTAGTGTCACTGCGTCAATCAATGACCAATGACATTACCAAGCTTCGCACTATTCCTCTGATCGACCGTGACGGCTTAGTTCTGCGTATCACAAGCTTGCAACAGCAAGTCGATACACTGCCGCTTGCCAATGCGATTCTTCCGGAAGCTGCGGTTGTTGAGAAAAAAGCGGTATCGCAAGATATTAATGATTGGCAGAACAACCTGATGACGTCGATGAAAGACTTCTCAGAAAACTTCATCACATTCCGCAGTCGTGATGGCGAAGTTATCCCTCTACTATCACCAGAACAGCACTTCTACCTGCGTGAAAACATCAAAGGTAAATTAGAAACCGCGATTCGCGCCGTCTACAAAGAACAAGGTGAACTCTATAGCGCAGCTCTTAATACCGCTAGCGAGTGGTCGAAAGCTTATCTAAATCAAGATAACAACTCAGTGATTGAATTTGAGAAAGCGATTAAACAGCTAAGTGAACAGAACATCTCTGTGAAATACCCTGTAAAGCTTGAGTCTCAAAATGAGTTGTCAGATGTGATACGTGAGCGCCTACGTCGTGAAGTCACCGTTATGACCACGGAGGAAAAATAATGATTCGTTGGATTTTTCTTTTTCTCGTTCTAGGTGCTGGGTTAATTGTTGGTACTCAGTTCTCTGGTCAACAAGGCTACGTTCTGATCTCAATTGCGAATAAGACCATTGAGATGAGCGTGACAACACTGGTTATCTTCGTCATCGCTCTTCTAGCGGCTCTATTCGGCTTAGAGTACCTATTTAAAAAGCTTATGTACGCGAGCTCGACAACTTGGAATTGGTTCAGTGTTCGTAAATTGAAACGCTCTCGTCGTTATACCAATGAAGGCATCATCAAGCTGCTTGAAGGTGACTGGAAAGGCGCTGAGAAGAAAGTAACTCGCTGGGCTAATCATCACGACATGCCTCTACTTTGTTATTTAGTCGCTTCTCAAGCGGCACACGAACAAGGTAATACAAGTGAGCGAGATAAGTACATCGAGCTTGCTAGCCAACAGGACGACTCTCTACTAGCGGTTGAGCTAACTAAAGCTAAACAGCAAATCAGCGAGTCAAACTACGAAGCTGCATTCGATACACTTTCGACCCTAAAAGGCACATACCCTAATAACACTGCTGTACTTGGCCTGTTAAAAGCCACTTACTTGCAACTGAAGTTATGGCAGCCATTGCTAGAGTTAACTCCTAAATTAGTTAAGAACAAACTTCTAACAGCTGATGAGCAACGTGAATTAGAACAGAAAGCACAATGTGGGCTACTTCATGATGTGGCACAACAGCAAGGTAGCGAAGGTTTAATCAGCCATTGGAACAAGCTTTCAAGAAAACAGAAACAAAGTTCGCACCTTGTATCCTGCTTTGTGAAGCAACTTATCGCTCGCAAAGCTGACTCAGAAGCCTTCACTGTGATCAAAGAGAACATTGCAAAGAGTGGGTCAAATGAACTCTACATGTTGCTTCCAGAGCTGAACTTATCCGATCACCACCCAGTAGTGGTCATGCTAGAACGTGCAATTAGTAAAGACAGTGGTAATGCCGAAGCACACAGCGCGCTGGCTCAGTTCTACTTAAGAGAGCAGAAGTGGGCGGAAGCACAAAGCCACTTCGAAAAAGCCCTAGCACTTCGTTCAAATGTTTCAGATTACGGATACCTATCTGACGCACTAGAGAAGCAAAACTTAACGAAAGCAGCTCACGAGGTTTCTCGTAAAGCGCTCGCTCTAGTTCAACCAGCTTAATTTAAAGTGTCTCAAACTAAGCCGATGCCTAGCATCGGCTTTTTTGTATCTGTTACTTATCCATAGATAACTTCTACAATAGCTATAAACCAAACTCATCGAACCCTTACCTGCCCAATACCAACTAACCATGAAATTGCTCAACTGGGCTTCTCAAACACACGGAGAACGACTTTAGTTGTGTCTGTACGTAGTTTTACCATTCTTATAAACAAGTCCTTATAAGAGGTTCGAGAGGAGTCATAGAGAAAAGTGATACCTTGAAGTTCAAGAACAAATGGAGATCAGCTTGAGAGAAGGCGCTTAAAGATATTTACCCGCAGACAGATGCCCACTTAAAGTCACGTTGAATTAACAATTAAATAGCCATCAACGTTCCAACTATAAACCGTTATAACCGGGGAGTTCACGTAACTGCCTGTAGATTAATCTATTAAGTAGAGGGAGATAGCAAGAGTTACCGACCAACAAAACCTTGTTATTAGAAACGAGGCATCTTTATCAGCCAGTTCAAATTAGTAGGAGATAGAGCTCTCAAGACGCTCAGGAAAAGTTAATCAACGAACCAATAGCCACAAGTATAAACTTACGTAATCAAGCGCTGTTAGAGAGAGCAGAGCTTAATAATAAGTGTCGGAATATCAGAGCTCGTGATCAACGTAAAGCGCCTCTACAAACTCTGAGACGAATAATAAGACTCATACCAATCCGGAAAA
>NZ_JBFRKQ010000021.1:0-3848 GCF_041469505.1 Vibrio sp. 10N.286.49.E11 | reverse complement strand
TCAATACGGAAACGAACCACATCATCACTTTGATTGGTAAACGTGATGGTTTGAGTCGAGCTTACCGCGCTGCCACTTGGAGCAGAGCCATCGCTCAGGTTAATTTCAGAAAGCGTAACACTTGGAATAACATCAATCGTCGGGTTATCACCATCAGTGATCGTCAGCGTAATGGTTGAAGTCACCGGATCGTTATCGAAGTCGCTTGAAGTCACGACAATCGACTTCACGATATCTTCACTCACTGAGTGGTCTAGATCGCGATTAGGCTCAAAGCGCACTTCACCTTCAAGGGTGATAAACAGTTCACCTTCCGTGAAACTGAATTGCTGTTCACCAGTGTCATTCTGATCAAGTGTTCGTAATTGGCCGTCATAAGTAAACTGGGTGATAGTCGCACCATCGGCACTCTGATTTGGCATTACATCAATGGTGTTGGTTGTGATTGTACCGTCAGCAAGATTTGGCTCGGTGATATCTAACGTACCGTCTTGCATGATTTGAACATCATCACCGATAGTCACATTAAGCTGAGACACCAATGAATCGTCGCCGTCCGTATCAACCGCATAAATAGGCAGATCAAAGCTCAGATCGTTCTTATCTAAACCATCTACATGGTCTAACGCTTCAAGCAGAGTAAAGGTGTATTCACCCAATGTGCTCGTAGAGAAAGCAATCGTAAACACTGGGATTTCAGCGCCCGAACCGTTGGTAATAAAGCCAATGTAAGTACCCGGATTAGCCGAATCTTCTTTTATCTCAACCGCAAATCCATTCGATTTCAGTGCACCGCCCACATTAAACTCTGTTGGTTCAATACGAAAACTTGCTACATCGTCGCTGCCTGCGGTAAAGGTAATCGTCTCGGTTGCGCTAACTTTACTTCCGCTGGGAGCAGAGCCGTCATTAAGGTTGGTTTCAGAGAGAGTCACAGGCGGGATCAAATCAATGATCGGATCTTGGCCATCGGTAATACTTAACTCAAGCGTCGAACTATCAGTATCCCCATCACCATCTTCGGCTAAAAATGAGAACTGTTTGACGATAGTTTCACTGCTTGAGTGGTCGATATCACGAGCGACTTCAAAACTGAAGTCACCGTTTAATGAGATAGTGACGACACCTTCAGTAAAACTGAAAGTCTGGGTAGCATCGGGGAGCAGGCTTTGATCGAGTGAGTAATCAACACCGTCATAATTAAATGATTGAATGGCTGAGCCATCAGCACCTTCAAAATTAAATAGGTTGTACGAAACAACCGTATCACCAGCCAAAGTCGGTTCATCGACAGAAACAACATTATCGACTAATTCAACAACATCATCATTTACATTGACGAGAATCTCAGCAGCTTCTGGTGTGTTCGAACCTCCAGACAGTGCAGAACGGTCGCCATCTGCATCAACAGCATAAATTGGCAATGCAAAAGTTAACAGCGCATCTTCAGCGCCTTGATGAGAAAGTTCTTCATAAAGATTAAACTCATAGTTGCCCAATGAAGGGCTATCAATTTTAACGTCAAAAACCGTAATTCTCGAACCATTGACCTCAACATAACCTTCGTAAGTTCTTACACCGTTGGTTTCATCAATCAACTCAAGTAGCACAGCCTCGCCATTTGAAACCAAGGTGCTATTAGTATTAAATTCAGTGGGTTCTAGCTCATAATGGTCAATGATGTCACTTTCAAAAATGTCCGCGGTGATACTGCCAGTGCCAGACACTGGCGCCGTGCCCTCTTGTGAGCCGCCAACAATGCCCGCTTCATCAACATCAATACTGTCAACATTAGTAATAACAGGGCTATCGCCATCAGTAATGGCAATATTGATGGTATTGGTTATAACATCTTGGTCAAAATCGGTAATCGTGATTGGCAAAGCGAACGTCAGTGAATCGGTACCCACTTGTTCTATCGGATTAGACTGCTCGAATTTATAGGTGCCATCGGTATCTAGAGAGATAGTGAGAACAACCTCACCTCGACCTTGGATGGACAGAGTAATCGTTGTTCCATCGTCAGACAGTCTCGCAAGCGTGTTTTGATTGTCACTGAGCAACCCATCAAACTGGTCGAGTGCACTTGCATCAAATACAACTGATTGAAGATTATCACTACCAATATTGGAGAACGTTCCTTCGATTGCCGCGCTGCTAGTTTCAACGTTAGTGATATTGACACTTTCAGCTGACGGATCTATCCCATCAACCACGGTAACTTGCGCATTGATTGGTGTTGCTAATGGGTTTCCGGCGGAGTCTTCACCTTGAATATCAAAAGTGATGTTAATTTGATCGCCTGTATAAGAAACCTGACCACCGCCAACCGACGGTACATGATCAATCGGTTGAGAAATCGTTGTGGTTAGAGAAAGCTCAATGTTATTGCCAACACTGACGGCATCAATGTCGATACGTAATACTTCGTCGGTACCTTGAACACCAACGATAGAATTGGTCGTCGCGTCATACGTGAAGATAACGGACTGACCACTTGAAGTAATGTCGCTGTTTAATTCACTAAGTAGTGAAGCGAGGGATAAAGTTTCTGGAATGAAAGAGTCAGGGGCGAGAGATAAACTACCAGCAGTAATCGTTTCTGTCGTTGTTATAGATTGGGGATAGGTATTGCCAGATATGGAGCCTTCAGTCAGTGTTTCACTGATTGATTGGCCACCTGATGAACGAGTGATAGATCTGAATTCTTCTCTGTCTTCATCAACAGTTTGTTCTGCTAGACCAGCGGTCTCAAAGAAAGTCGATGGATGAGTTTCAGTGTAGTTATAGTCAATCGTCACAAAGCCAGCATTTGCAGAACCTTGTCCAGCACCAGCGGCCGTTGCCTCTAGGATTTGAGTCGGATCGGCACCACCTAAAATGGCTTCTTGAATTGCAGCAAGGTCGTCTTCGGTGAAGGTTTCTGCGTCCGCTTGCTGTAAGTCAAAATTAACCTCACCGGCTATTGGGGCGTCTACCCATGCAGCATTTTCATCAATACAACCGACACAATTCTCTGCAACTGGAATTGAATCATTCTGCACACCTAATACAAGTTCTGACTTGTTGGCCGTAATCACGATCTCATTTTCACGGATGATATCGCCAATTGAAATTTTTCTTGCGCTGCCGTCTGGCTTAACGACCACAACATGTCCACTAACTGCCTCAACTACAGCAACCTGGCGTGAAACTTCGATATCCATATATCCCCCGTAGTCACAAAACACTGCTCTCGAGCGCTGTGAAAATTATTGGTAATAACAATTTCAGGTTTCACTTGAATACATACTTAGCTCTCATCAATGACAATCCATTGTTACGCCTAACTGGCCTGAAATGAGAAAGTATTTCACCTGTTTTTTTATAGTTTACTTACTCTTAAGACTAGTCTTCCCCATAAAAAATGCCATGTCTGTGCTAAGAGGCGCCTTTTCACAAACCGAGGGATTCTTGTTGGAGTTTGAATAACTTAGTTAAAAGTTAGTATGGTATTGATTTATATGCAAATAAATTCACAATATAATTACACCTCATTATTTATAATATATACAGCAATAAAGTTGATAAATCATTAGCAAATATGGGGTATTGATTGATGCTTTCTATACGTCAACAGTAAAGCAGAAGTAATTACCATTTGTGAGACAATAACCAGAGGATAGGTGGTGGAGTTTGTATCAAAAACAATAAAATAAGTTGCATAAAATGTATATGTCGGAATTTTAACCAACTGATAAACAACAGCTCCCCTCTTCAATTTGGTCACAGGTTGTTTTCTGGAAGTGACAAAAAAAGCCCACTAAGTTGAAACTTAGTGGGCTTTAAAAAGGTTCATCGCGGCTTTC
>NZ_JBFRKQ010000020.1:0-345 GCF_041469505.1 Vibrio sp. 10N.286.49.E11 | reverse complement strand
TTCACTGATGTCTCCGTTAAATGTCACTATCGGTGATGATGTTCAAATCATGCAAGATAGTGCGTTAGATATCGTCGAGCCCAATCTTGCAGATGGTACGGTAACAACTAACACCATTGATGTGATGCAAAATCAGAGTGCTGATGGCGCGACGATTACTCAGTTTACTTATGACGGTCAACTACGAACCCTTGATCAGAATGACAATGGTGAACAGCAATTCAGTTTTACTGAAGGCGAACTATTCATCACGCTTCAAGGCGAAGTGCGCTTTGAGCCCAACCGCAATCTCGACCACACGCTGAACGAAGACATTGTGAAATCTATCGTGGTGACATCTAGTGA
>NZ_JBFRKQ010000019.1:0-644 GCF_041469505.1 Vibrio sp. 10N.286.49.E11 | reverse complement strand
ATCGTGGTGACATCTAGTGACTCCGATAACGATGTGCTTACCTCAACCGTCACGCTGACCATTACCGATGGTGATATTCCGACCATTGATAATGTGCCAACTGTGAACTTGTCGGAAACCAATCTGAGTGATGGCTCTGCACCAAGCGGTAGCGCGGTTAGCTCAACTCAAACTATTACTTACACCACTCAAAGTGATGATGTGACCAGCTTCCGTATTGAACCGACTGAGTTCAATTTTGGCGGCACTCTCACATCAAACGGATTAGCTGTCGAGCTGAAAGCTGACCCAACCACACCGGGCGGCTACATCGGTTATGTTACTGATGGTTCGAATGTTGAAACCAATGTGTTCACGATTAGTTTCTCGGATACCAATTTAGGTCAATACACCTTCACCTTACTTGAAGCACTAGACCATGTAGATGGCCTCGCAAATAATAATTTGAGTTTCGACTTACCGGTTTACGCGGTCGATAGCGATGGCGATGACTCGTTGGTGTCTCAACTTAACGTGACCATTGGTGATGATGTTCAAATCATGCAAGGTGGTACGTTAGATATCACTGAACCAAATCTTGCAGACGGCACAGTGACAACCAATACCATCGATGTGATGCCAGAACAAAGTGCCGATGGTGCGAC
>NZ_JBFRKQ010000018.1:0-351 GCF_041469505.1 Vibrio sp. 10N.286.49.E11 | reverse complement strand
TTCACTGATGTCTCCGTTAAGCGTCACTATCGGCGATGATGTTCAAATCATGCAAGATGATACGTTAGATATCGTCGAGCCAACCGTCGCAGATTTGGCCGCTGGCATTGTGACAACCACCACCATTGATGTGATGCCAAGTCAAAGTGCTGATGGCGCAACGGTGACGCAATTCACTTATGATGGCCAACTTCGAACGCTTGACCAAAATGATAACGGCGAGCAGCAGTTTAGCTTCACAGAAGGTGAACTATTCATCACTCTTGAAGGCGAAGTACGCTTTGAGCCCAACCGCAATCTAGACCACACGCTGAACGAAGACATCGTGAAATCAATCGTGGTGACATCTAG
>NZ_JBFRKQ010000017.1:0-517 GCF_041469505.1 Vibrio sp. 10N.286.49.E11 | reverse complement strand
ACCATTACTGACGGTGATATCCCAACCATTGATGCGGTGCCAAGTGTCACTTTCTCTGAAACGAATCTTGCAGATGGTTCTTCACCAAGCGGCAGTGCAGTAAGCCAAACAGAGACGATTACCTTCACCAATCAAAGTGATGATGTTGCGAGTTTCCGTATTGAGCCAACCGAGTTCAATGTGGGCGGTGCACTTAAATCGAATGGATTTGCGGTCGAGATAAAAGAAGATTCGGCTAATCCGGGGACTTACATCGGTTTTATTACTAATGGCTCGAACGCTGAAGTTCCTGTATTCACGATTACTTTCTCTACAAGTACTTTGGGTGAATACACCTTTACCTTACTTGAAGCGTTAGACCATGCAGATGGTTTAGATAATAACGATCTGAGCTTCGATCTACCTGTTTATGCGGTTGACACAGACGGCGATGGTTCATTGGTTTCGCAACTGAATGTGACCATCGGTGATGATGTTCAAATCATGCAAGACGGTACGTTAGATATCACTGAGCCAA
>NZ_JBFRKQ010000016.1:2244-3904 GCF_041469505.1 Vibrio sp. 10N.286.49.E11 | reverse complement strand
AATACGATTGATGTAATGACGGCGCAAAGTGCCGATGGAGCTGTGATTACCCAGTTCACCTATGACGGTGGTACCGCTCAAACTCTAGATTCAACAATCACAGGCGAGCAGAAATTTACGTTCACTGAGGGTGATGTGTTCGTCACCATCGAAGGTAACGTGCGCTTTGAGCCGAACCGTGATTTAGACCACGAAGATGGCGATATCGTTAAATCTCTCGTCTTTACGTCAAGCGATGGCGATATCGATGTTGAAACGGCCACTGTCACACTGACGATTATTGATGGTGATATCCCAACGATTGAATCGGTGCCAAGCATCGCGCTTGCTGAAACAGATTTAGCAGATGGCTCTTCTCCAATCGTTGGTGCTGTGAGCCAAACAGAAACCATCACTTTCACTAATCAAAGTGATGACGTTGAGAAATTCCGTTTAGAGCCAAATGAGTTTAATACTAACAATGCGCTCAAGTCCGATGGCTTGATCATTGAGATTCGAGAAGAGCCAACAGGTTCAGGTAATTACATTGGTTTCACGACTGATATTTCGAATGTCGAAACCACGGTATTTACACTCGATTTCAGCAGTACCACTTTGGGTGAGTATACCTTCACGCTTCTGGAAGCGATTGACCACACACCGATTCAAGGCAATAACGATCTAACATTCAACTTACCTGTTTACGCTGTCGATAGCGACGGTGATGATTCGTTAATGTCACCACTATCGGTGATGATTACTGATGATGTTCAAGTTATGGCAAGTGGCGAACTGACAATTGAAGAGCCTACTGTGGCTGACTTAGCTGTAGGTACGCCAACGACATCCGTTTTCGATGTATTAACATCCGCAAGTGCTGATGGCGCGAGCGTGACTCAATTTACCTATGACGGCACCGCTTACTCTCTAGATCCGAATGATGCGACCGAGCAAGAGTTTACTTTCACGGAAGGCTCACTGTTTATTACGACTCAAGGGGAAGTGCGCTTTGAGCCGAACCGCGATTTAGACCACTCAGCAGGCGATATTGTTAAAAATATCGTTGTGACATCAAGCGATGGCGATGATGACGTTCTTACCTCAACAGTGACGCTGACCATTACCGATGGTGATGTTCCGACCATTGACGTGATTCCGCCAATCTCACTATCTGAAACGAATCTAGCCGATGGCTCTGATCCATCTAACTCTGCGGTCAGCGACACCAAAGTCATTCAGTTTACTCATGAGAGTGACGATGTTGAGTCGTTCCGTATCGAGCCAACAGAGTTCAATACTCTAGGTACGTTAACGTCAAACAACTTGGCGGTTCAGCTAAAAGAAGATCCTAACAGTGCTGGCGATTATATCGGTTTTGTTAAAGACACGTCGGATGTTGAAACCAACGTCTTTACCATTAGCTTCTCGGATACAAATCTAGGTCAATACACATTTACGTTACTTGAAGCGCTTGACCACGAAGATGGTCTGGTGAATAACAGTTTGAGCTTTGACCTGCCTGTTTATGCAGTAGACAGCGATGGCGATGATTCTTTGGTTTCTCAGTTAAATGTAACCATCGGTGATGATGTTCAAATCATGCAGGATGGTACGTTAGATATCACTGAGCCAAATCTTGCAGACGGCACAATCACAACCAGTACCATTGATGTGATGCCAG
>NZ_JBFRKQ010000016.1:0-1374 GCF_041469505.1 Vibrio sp. 10N.286.49.E11 | reverse complement strand
AACCAAACCGCAATCTAGACCACACGGTTAGCGAAGACATCGTCAAATCGATTGTCGTGACCTCAAGCGATGGCGATGTGGATGTTGAAACGGCGACGGTTGTTCTGACCATTACCGATGGTGATATTCCAACCATCGAATCCGTACCAAGCGTGACGCTATCAGAAACACAACTTTCTGATGGCTCGACACCAAGCGGCAGTGCGGTGAGTCAAACCGAGACTATCTCGTTTACCAACCAAAGTGATGATGTCGAGAAGTTCCGAATCGAACCAACTGAGTTCAATGTGGGTGGTGCGTTAACGTCGAACAACATTGCGGTTGAGCTTAAAGAAGACCCAGCAGACTCAGGCATCTATACCGGCTTTATTGATGACGGTGGAACGGACGTTCCTGTCTTCAGCTTAAGCTTCTCCGGTACTACGTTAGGTGAATACACCTTCACACTGCTTGAAGCATTAGACCATGCCGATGGCTTAGATAACAACGTGCTGACCTTCGACTTGCCAGTTTATGCCGTCGACTTAGATGGCGACGATTCATTGGTGTCTCAGCTTAATGTGACTATCGGTGATGATGTTCAAATCATGCAAGACGGTACGTTAGATATCACCGAGCCAAATCTTGCTGACGGTACAATCACAACCAACACCATTGATGTAATGCCAAATCAAAGTGCTGACGGCGCGACAATCACTCAGTTTACTTATGACGGTGTCGTAAACACACTGGATCAAAGCATTTCAGGCGAACAGCAATTTAGCTTCACGGAAGGCGAGCTATATATCACTCTTGGAGGAGAAGTACGCTTTGAGCCAAATCGTAATTTAGACCACTCAGTTAGTGAAGATATCGTGAAGTCGATTGTGGTGACTTCAAGTGACTTCGATAACGATTCTCTGACTTCTACCGTAACGCTGACGATTACTGATGGTGATAACCCTACGATTGACGTTATTCCAAGCGTAACCCTTTCTGAAACAAATCTGACTGATGGCTCCGCTCCTAGTGGCAGCGCGGTGAGCTCCACTCAAACCATCACATTTACCAACCAAAGTGATGATGTGGTTCGTTTCCGAATTGAACCAACGGAATTCAATACTAACGATGATCTTAAATCGAACGGTTTAGCCGTTGAGTTACGTGAAGAGCCGACAGGGTCGGGTGACTACATTGGTTTTACTACTAGTGCGACGAATGTCGAAACCACGGTATTTACGCTGAGTTTTTCTAGCACCATATTAGGTGAATACACGTTCACACTCATTGAAGCGTTGGACCATCAAGATGCCCGTGGTAACAACGAGCTCAGCTTTGATCTGCCTGTTTATGCGGTAGACAGTGACGGCGATGATTCACTGATGTCTCCGTTAA
>NZ_JBFRKQ010000015.1:0-28059 GCF_041469505.1 Vibrio sp. 10N.286.49.E11 | reverse complement strand
ATTTTTACTTTAATTGGTATCATTCACTGATATTATCATCTGATAATATTTCTAACGCGCTTGGGCTATTACACGAACGTTTTAGCCCAAGCACGAAAATTCTGCACTACTAATCTATCGCAAACCAAATCTCAACTCGCTGCAAATGAGGTACTCCAAGCCTCACAATCGCTCGCAGAAGACAGTCAGAAAATGGCGAACACTACAGAACACCTTACTGAGCAATTGAAATACTTTAAGGTTTAGCATCAATAGGACTCTTAGCTTAAAGATAAAAAGCTCATAAAAAACACCTCCGCACTTGCGATAAGTTCGGAGGTGTTTTTATTTATGGCTAGTCATTTGCTATAAGCAACAAACGTCTAAAGCATCAAGCCTAATGCGCCGCTACTGAAATTTTCGGTGGGTTGATGTTGTGCTTCTTAAACTCTTTCATCACACGCAAAGTAATGTCGGTTTCAAACAGCTTCTCATACGCAGTATCCACAACGTAAGCCTTACAAGTTAGCTGTATTGCTAGGTAGTTATCGGTAATCGTCTGTTTAACCAAAACCGTTACAGGTTTCGGCAAGTGGATATAACGACTTGAAGACGCCGCTTCTTGAATCAGATCGCGGGCTAGGGTGATGTCTTCATCCATACCAACGTAAAACGGAATCACCACCTGCATGTCCAACGCACCGTAGTTACCACTGGTGGTCACTTCATTTAAGAACTTGTTGTTCGGAATGGTAATGATGTCATCGTTCAGGGTTCTCATTCGCACTGAACGCAAACCAATGGTAATGATATCACCGTAGTTGCCTTCGAACGTGACGCGGTCACCAACTTGAAAGGGCCTATCAATCATTACCGTGATGCCCGCGATGAATGAAGCTGCCAAATCTTTAAGCGCAAAGCCGACTGACACGGCGAGGGTACCACCAATCAAAGCCAGTATTTGGTCGTTGATTCTAAAGCTCATCATGAACACGATAAGACCTGTGCTCACATAGATAAAGAACTGAGTAAACGACTGCAGTTTCTGTAGCAGCATTCGGTATTGCACGAATTGGCTACCAAAACTGGTCACCATCGAGTTGATAAACTTAAGCAGTAACCACATCGCCGCAATAACGATCATGGAGAAGAACACGCCGCTCCATCGCACTAGACTCGCTATCTTTGAGATGTTTTCTACATTGGCTAACTCTTCCGTCGCAAAGATCGGGAAACTGACAGCACTTGCCAAGCCAACAAATAGTAGGATAAATAACTTCTTCATTTTACTTCACCAGTAGATGTTGACGGTCGAGAACGTTAGTAATGTGGCGGAACCAGTGCTCGGAAATTCGAGCCTTTTCTTCATGCCAACCAATATAACCACGGCTTTCAAAGTAACGCAGAATGCCGGTTATCTCAGCCGTGCTTAGCTGCGTACAATCAGACAAGACTTCCGGAGACGCGATTTCCAACTGCACGATAGAACGAAGCACAGCCAGCATAGGTTTTGGCATGTTTTCTAGTTCTTGTGCTTCTGGAACATGGAACAAGCGCACCACGGCTTGATCGGTATCTTTGTTTCGATTCAATGAGAGTCGGAAGAAGCGCAACGCAACGGTAGGGTTACCATCAGAGTAATGCCACAAGATTCGGTAGAAGCCTTGGCGTGCGCGATCTTCCTCGCTCATGTCATCTTGGTCCCACTGTTTAGGCACCACCAAACCATCAAACGATAACGGCTTCTCAAGATCCGTATTAATACGGCTATTTAGAAGCTCACCGACTTGTTTCTCTGTCCAACGCGGAAGGAAACACACCAAGTCAAACAGCAAACGTTCGCCACGCGCTCGATCGACAAACCGCCAGCTTGATTTGGCGATCGATATCACGACACGGTGGTTCTTTTTAGAACGACGCAGTAGATTGGTTAAACGTATCAGATCAGACAAGCCGCCAACCATTGGCTTAACTAGACGTTGTGCATTATCGATCGCAATCAAGTACGTGGTCTTGCTTTTACGAAGGTGAGCCAAGATCTGAATCTCAGTCGCTTTCTCTTCCAAGCCGATGCTCACCGCTAGATGCGCTAACAGCTCTTGATAACCAGCGTAAGGGCAACTTACGTAGACAGGTTCAGCGTTAGAGACTTTGTGCAGCAGGGTATAAAGCAGCGTTGTTGCGCCCACACCACGCTCACCTGAAACAATACAGATAGCAGGGCTGTCTGACATCAAGTAGCGAGACAGTTGCTTAACCTCATCACCGGCGTAATCAATCAGCGTGCTGTCGATATTACCCGGAAGAATGTATTCATAGGTTTGATCGCCTTTGATTCGAACCAAGTTTTGCTGATTCTTGTCAAGGTCAGACTGCTTAGCCACTTCAATTCTAAACAGGTACGCCAAAGCTTGGCTAAACAGTGTGTAATTAGACAGTAAGGCCATGATGCGGTGTTGGAAGTTGTAAACACTCAACCATACGATGCCAATGGCCGTCGCCAATATATTAAGTAAGAAGGTATCCTTGCGGTTTACTGCCCAGTTCACCCATACCGGACGATCAGAGATGTGTTGCAGCGTATCGAAGACTTTCGCACGCCATAATCTAAGCACTGAAATGGTAACCAGTACAAACCAGAAAAATAGGGCGCTGTAGATCCAGCTATAGATAGTGCCTTTGCCTAGCGTGATACTCGATATTTGCAAAGTCACACCCGCAACAATGAAGCTCCAAACATAACGGCGAATGGTCGATAGGCGCAGCGCAATCACTTCTTGATTAGATGTGCGGCCCAAACGATACGCAAATTCCAAAATAAAGCTGATAGCAATCGAACCACCTAGAATCCACCAAGTGAAGATCTCAAGGAAAATCAGGTGTTGCAGGCTAGGGATGCTGGAGAGCACTCTTAGAGAAAGCGTAATCGCAATTAACCAAGCAATCGCACGATCAGCGCGGCTGATGTACCAGATCACACGTACTAAAAATGGAGGGTTCGTTTTCGCTTCAAGAAAATTAATTCTGAACAACTCAATCAAACGAGTGCTATTGGCAAGCCACCACGCTAAACCAAAATAGATAAACAACACTTTTAACGATGCACCAATCACAGGCACTGGCGAAATAAAGATGTCTTTAACGAGCGCTTTAAAGCTACGAATTTGGAAGTAAACAAGATACTCAATGTTGAGCTTGGTTAATTCCCACTCTTGCTTAAATTGAGTTACGCCGTAGGGGCCAAAACCCGTTAGGCGCTCTTTATTAGCGGAATTCGTCTGCTCTAACAGGTGTTGCTTGCTCACATTCAAGCTATTCAAAGTGACGTAACTGGTTTGAACGGCAAACCATTGATCGGCGTCGTTGTTCGCTCTGTAGGCTTTTATCTGTTGCTCGAAGGTTTTGATTTCCTGCTTTTGAACTTGTAGCACTTCAGCGAGCAATATATTGACTTGGCGTCTGTCCGACGGTTCCATAAAGAGGGGGTCGGGTAACGAATCAATTCGATCATCGAGATCAACAGCAGAATCGGATACCTGCGGCTGAGATTGTAAGTCATATTCCAAGTTGGCATGACTAGGCCAAGAGAGAATGGCCAAAGTGAGGATTAAGAAGCGCGATAGTGAACGCATAAAAGTCTCTTAGAATTATGAGGTTAGGATTACTATAGTTAGATAATCTGACTTTGTGAAATCCAACCCCGTGTCGGGGGCGAGTACTTTATTCCTGTTTCGAGCGATTCTGTCATGAAATTGTCAGGGATTAGGCTAGTATTTGAGCATCTTTATTATGTCTTCTGTTGCGTTGATCGGGTTGGCTTTTACTGTGACCAATCAGCATACGATATATTCAATGGTTGGCATGATTTGGGACGTTATATACCGCCCATTATGGTGCGCTGTTCGATATTTTGTTTTTCCTTAAAATCGACGGTTTTACGGCGATAAATAGAAAACCAAAAATGTGAGTCAGTTCAAACTATGATTTGGCTAGGTTATCACTCACTTAATGGCCAGTAATTGCAATCAATACTTGCAGTTAAAGCCCTGAACAAGTAACGTTGCGGCGTTTTTCACATTAAAAAGGTAATGGCATTGATCTCCACAGCAAATATCACCCAACAATTCGGCGCTAAGCCACTTTTCGAAAATATTTCAGTTAAGTTCGGCGAAGGCAACCGCTACGGTTTAATCGGCGCGAATGGCTGTGGTAAATCGACGTTCATGAAGATCCTATCTGGTGAACTTGAGCCAAGTGCTGGTAACGTAAGCTACGATCCAAACGAGCGCGTTGCTAAGCTAAACCAAGACCAGTTTGCTTACGAAGAATTCACGGTAATCGACACGGTTATCATGGGTCACAAAGAGCTTTGGGCTATTAAGCAAGAGCGTGACCGCATTTACTCTTTGCCAGAAATGAGCGAAGAAGACGGCATGAAAGTGGCTGACCTTGAAGTTCAGTTCGCTGAAATGGACGGTTACATGGCAGAAGCTAAAGCTGGTGAGCTTCTTCTAGCGGTAGGTATTGAAGAATCAATGCACTTCGGTCTGATGAGCGAAGTAGCACCGGGTTGGAAACTTCGTGTTCTATTGTCTCAAGTACTGTTTGCAGACCCGCATATCATGCTTCTTGACGAACCAACGAACAACCTGGACATGGACACCATCAAGTGGTTGGAAGATACGCTAAACCAACGTAACTGCACAATGATCATCATTTCGCACGACCGTCACTTCCTAAACTCTGTTTGTACACACATGGCTGACCTTGATTACGGCGAACTTCGTCTATTCCCAGGTAACTACGATGAGTACATGACGGCTGCGACTCAAGCTCGTGAGCGTCTACTGTCTGACAACGCTAAGAAGAAAGCACAAATTGCTGAACTTCAAACGTTCGTATCTCGTTTCTCTGCTAACGCATCTAAAGCTAAGCAAGCGACATCTCGTGCTAAACAGATCGACAAGATTCAACTAGATGAAGTAAAAGCGTCTAGCCGTCAAAACCCATTCATCCGTTTCGAACAGTCTAAAGAGCTATTCCGTAACGCGCTTGTGGTTGAAAACCTATCTCAAGGTTTTGAAGAAGACCTATACAACAAGTTCGATGCGATTTTCGAAGTAGGTGAGCGTGTTGCTATCATCGGCGAGAACGGTGTGGGTAAAACAACACTACTTAACACTCTAGCGGGTGCCCTAGAAGCGCGTACTGGTGAATATAAGTGGTCTGAAAACTCAAACATCGGTTACTACGCTCAAGATCACGCACACGATTTCGAGACAGACATGAACTTGTTTGATTGGATGAGCCAATGGCGCCAAGAAGGCGAAGACGAGCAAGTTGTTCGTGGCTTCCTAGGTCGTATGCTATTTGGTCAAGACGACATTAAGAAATCTGTAAAGGTTATCTCTGGTGGTGAGCAAGGTCGTATGCTTCTTGGTAAGATCATGATGCATAAACCAAACATCCTGCTAATGGATGAGCCAACAAACCACATGGATATGGAATCTATCGAAGCGCTTAACTTGGCTCTTGAGAACTACAAAGGCACATTGTTCTTCGTATCTCACGACCGTGTATTCGTAGACTCGCTTGCAACTCGTATCCTTGAAATCAAAGATGGCAAGATCAACGATTTCCGCGGTACTTACGCTGAGTTCTTGAAAGCACGCGGCTAAGCTTTAAGTTAGCCTTAGTTTTCAACTCTATGCGTTGGAAATTAAGCTATAAATTGAAAATTAAAAACGCCGTCATACTAAAAAGCATGACGGCGTTTTTGTATCTAGCTAAGTTTCTATGTATTTATCCTTGATGGGTCACTAACTATTTACATCAGAACTTTACAATTAGAAGCGGTTAGTGAATCACCAATCAAACCTACGCTTTTTTCCGACTGCTGATTATTCACCTTTCACATCAAAGTCAATCTTGTCTGCACCCGTGAACACTTGGAAGCGTAAACCTTTAGCGCGAGCAATCGTAGTGATGCCGAACTTCTGCGCTAAATCTAAGCCCATTTGTGTAACGCCAGAGCGTGACAGTAGAACAGGGATTCCCATCTGCGCAACCTTAATCACCATCTCAGACGTTAAACGGCCTGTGGTGTAGAAGATCTTATCTTCACCTGTCTCTTTGTTAAGCCACATCTCACCAGCCAATGTATCAACGGCATTGTGTCGGCCAACATCTTCAACAAACGATAGAACCTTGTCGTCTTTGCAAACAGCACAGCCATGAACCGCACCCGCTTTCTTGTAGGTGTCGTTATAATGAGTCAGCGCTTCTAGAGCCGTATAGATTTCAGATTGCTTAATCTTGGTTTGAGGCACTTGGTAATCTTCCAATTGCTTCATCACGTTGCCATACATGGTACCTTGGCCACAGCCAGAGGTAACTGTCTTCTTCTTAAGCGCTTGCTCAAGTTGGCTCGTATCTTCTTTGGTGATAACCGCTGCTGAGCTGGTTTCCCAGTCGATGATGATTGATTCAACGGCTTCTGGATCAGAAAGGAAGCTTTGGTTTTTCAAATAACCCAAGACTAATGCTTCCGGGCGTGAACCCAATGTCATTAGAGTTACGATCTCTTTCCAGTTCAACATAACGGTAAGAGGGCGCTCGCACGCAATTTGTTTCGTTAGCTTTTCGCCATATTCATCAAACACTTCAACTTCGATGGTCTGAAGTGGGTTTTCACTGGTTTTTATTATGTTTGGTTTTACCACAGTCATTTCCTACTTAATGAGATAGCGATTTTATGAGATAAGAAGTCAACAAGAGCAATAAGGCTCTCATTCATTAATGCGCTAGTTTGTTGATTCGCTATGGCCTAGATTTCGATTATCGTTCTCGAACATGCCATAGATCTGTGAATACATAGCTCTGTGAAGAACATTAGCGAATTAGCTAAAGCAAATCTTATTCCAAAATAACGGGGATTGATGGAAACATGAAGCATTAGATTAAAATAGCGCAAAATATGAGAGTTCACCGGGTGGAGTTGTCTGAAATAACCAGTATCGACTAACGTTATAGTGACAACTTGATAACGAACGCTATAGATACGCTCTCGCAGTTAATCCGTATTGGCGTGTTTATTGCTTTATGGGGTGTATATGAATGCACACAGTACAAAATGTCCTAAGTGCATTCAGACCAAAGAAAATCAATTGGGTGAAGTATGTCTGAGATAAAAGAATTCAAAGAACAATATGAAAAAACAGAAGCAGCTTGGCCAATCGGTGTCCAAAGAATAGAGAAAGAGATCAAAACTGGCATTTGGGTAACAACTCAATGGGAACTCATCGGTTTTGAATTATCACCTGAACATGAAACCCCAGACGTATGTTTGCTTCAGTTGCACAAAGACGAACGTACCGACTACCGCTTCAATCTAAGCTCTCAGCAACCTAAGCTTTTCTTAGTGATGGATAATGTCGATTCAGGCGTTAAGCCCGTCATTCAGTTACTTACAGCATCACAAACCGTTGCAGGGCAATACATGGACGGTGACAACCAAGTCCTTTCATACGACATTCCGTTACCTGTACAAGCTTGGATGGAAGCGTTCATCGGTCGTCATGGTGAGTTATTAGAAGCAAGACGTAAGAAACGTAAAGGCGCGGGTCGATCAAATGGCAACTAACTTTTTTAGCCGTTGGTCTCAACGAAAGCTTGATGAATCAACCGACCAACCTTTAGAAGCGCAACAAACGCTTGAGGAAACTGAGCTTACTTCCGCAAAGACTTCGTCTGCTGCTTCATCTATAGACGCAGAAACATCGGAGTCATTAGAACGTGGAACTTTGGAAAAAGAGTCTCCAGAACACGCTGTCGATTCTCAAACTATTGACTCTCAGGAGATAGCATCAGAAACGACTGAAGACTTGTCTGTTGCTCAATTATTGGTGTCAGAAGCTTCAGAAAGCGTAAAAAAAGCGGCATTGCGTAAATTATTCCTCTCAGAAGAATTCAACGTTCGTGATGGTTTAGATGATTACGACGACGATTACAGTAATTTGAAGTCTCTTTCTGAAGGGGTTGCGGAAACCTTGCGTGATTGGGTTAAAGACAAAACGGAAGAAGAAACTGCGCCAGAAGAAGAGCAAATCATTGATAATAAAGACGAAGGTGAAGTTTTAGAAAATTCTGAAATCGATCTTGGGGTATCTGATAATAAACTTGAAACGTCAGAAAGTGCCGAAATAACCGAACAAGAAAAAGAACTGTATAAAAACACAGTATCGAATAATAACGCTACAATGTCAGACGAAGCAGACCTGAAAGAGGTGGGACAAAATATACCACACAAAGAATAGGTACATTTTGACTAAACACTCAATGAACCGCTTGCGACAAAATGTCCCAAGCGGTTTTTTTATACGCACAATAAACGTTATATAGGATTAAATCACTGAAATATAAGGCATATTAAATTGGCATGGCATTTGCAAAATAACGTTCATTATCAACTTTTTTGTAGATAGACGAGTTCACGGTCTGACGAACGACACACTGGCTAAAGGGTTAGTTGTTAACGGATTACTCAGCAAGTTCTCTCTCGCTTACTACAATAAAGGTTGAACAGATTATCCATGTCCAAAGATGGAACTGAGCAATGCTTAAACAATTATTAGAACAAGCAAATTCAAATAACGCTAAAGCAAGACTGTATGCATTTGAAAATACAGTTGAGTTAACAAATCTGATTCCACCTACTGTTAGCTACGAAAGCGGCGGTAATACACTTGTTATTGGTCCAACTGCGATCATTGAAAGTGCTGCGGCGCAATTACCTCAGTTAACAAGCCTAACACTGCTTTCGACAGATGGTGTGAAGGCAACGAATACTGAGTCAGAGCTTTACTACGCAAATGCTGTTCAGGTTTCAGGGTTCCTTGGTACGTTCGAAGTTCTAATCGAAAACAAAGGCCGAACCAATAACCTTGCAAAAGTAGCAATCAATCATGACTGTTTTGATGTGGTTTTGGACTTATGTCTGAATAGCTGCATGACTGAAGAAGTGCCTGTTCCTGGTTATTACCCAGTAGGTCGTGGTTATCCAAAACTGGCTGAAGCGTTAGAAGAAATTCCTACGTTAATGGGCACGTTTGATAAGCCTAAGTTCTTCCGTTTGGACACAGACCTATGTGCACACAGTTCTCGTGGTGTTAAAGGTTGTGAGCGTTGTGTTGATGCTTGTCCTGCTGGTGCACTTTCAAGTGAAGGCTCAGATAAGACGGGTCATAAGATCGAGATTAACCCTTACCTATGTCAAGGCGTGGGTACGTGTGCAACGAGCTGTCCGACAGAAGCTATCTCTTACGCATTACCTAACCCTGACGATACTCAAAAATTCATTGAACGTACGCTAGCTAATTACGAACAAGCGGGTGGTCTGGATCCAATCGTACTTATCTGTAGCTCACGTCATGAGACTTACAACGTGATGGCTCTTAAAGCGCTACCAGATAACGTGATTCCAATTGTCGTAGAAGAACTGCCATCTATTGGTATCGATACTTGGTTTGCAGCTTTAGTTAATGGCGCAACTCAGGTTCTGTTTGCCGCATCTCGCTTTATGCCAGAAACGATCATTCGTGTTCTAAATAACGAAGTAGGGATTGCTCAAGAACTACTAGATCAAATCGGTATTCCAAAAGAAACCATCGATATTCTGTACTTAGAATCTCTACGTGAATGTCCTCCAACACTTTGTGTGGATTCATTCGACCTTGCACTTGGCGATCTTCAAGGCAACAAGCGCCAACGTCTATTTACAGCACTTGATGCGATGTCTTCAGCTCGTATTCCTGTTGAAAATATTGTTGAGCTTCCGTCAAACGCACCTTACGGCAACGTTTCGTGTGAAAGCAAAGATTGTACTTTGTGTATGAGTTGTGTGGCTGTGTGTCCGACACGTGCACTTCATACCGACGGGGCTTCTCCATCACTTAAATTTGTAGAACAAGACTGTATTCAATGTGGCTTGTGTGAAAAGGCATGTCCTGAAAATGTTCTGACTCTTACGCCTCGTATGAACTGGGTAAAAGAAGAACGTCAAAAAGCAGTTGTGATTCATGAAGAGAAAGCTGCGGAATGTGTACGTTGCCATAAACCATTCGCACCTCAGTCTATGATTGACATGTTACAGAACAAGTTACGCGGTCACTCTCACTTTTCAGATGAAGCAGCGATTAATCGTATTGCTATGTGTGAAGACTGCCGTGTGGTGGATATGTTCGATTCAATGGCTCAAGACCCATTGAAACAATTGAAATACTAGGAGTTAGCCTTGGAAACGAATTTGGATCAGGCACAAGAACAGACACTAAGAACTGAGATCTATTTGGTTCTATCCGCACTGTTTCGCAGCGCACCTTCTGAAGAGGTGATCGACTTTCTAAAAACACTCGATATTGAAGCGTCTGAAAGCGCAATGCAAAAGGCTTGGATTGCCATTCAACAAGCGGCAACAGAATCAAACCGTGAAGCTCTTGAAGACGAATATCAAGATTTGTTCATCGGTATTGGGCGTGGAGAAGTCGTTCCATTTGGTTCTTGGCATCGCACTGGCGCCATGATGGAAAAACCATTGGCAGAGATTCGTCATGACTTAGAGCTTTTAGGCATTGAGCGTGACGATCAAGTGAAAGAGCCGGAAGATCATATCGCAGCACTGTGTGAAGTGATGGCGATGCTAACGGCTGAAGAAGAAGCACTGCAACAGGCGGTATTCAATAAGCACCTAGGCCCTTGGTTTAACTCTTTCACGCGTCAGCTTGAAGGGGCAGAAAGCGCGAACTTCTACAAATCGGCCGCTCAACTGTGTGAAGCATTCTTAACGTTAGAACAAGTGCGTTTTAGCGTGAATACAAAAAGCAGTAAGCACAAATTAAAGATTGATGTGAAAAACGTCACTGATTACGAGTAATCGAGCAGTACGCGATTATATCGATAGAGGGGCATTAAGCCTCCAAAAAAAGATCTACCGTAAGGTAAGGAAGCAATGATGAAAGATAATAAAGATATAAATACAAGCCGTAGGGATCTACTCAAAGGCTTGACGACTGCAGCCGTTGCTGGTGCCGTTGTCGCTGGTACAACTAAAGTGGCAACCGCTTCAGAAACTGTTGAAATTTCGAAAGAAGACGTGAAGAAGACAGGGTATCGTGAGACGCAACACATTCGCGATTACTACGACACACTTTAGGAGATAACGGATGAAACTTGTCAAACGCTCCGATAGTGTGAGCAAAGAAACCAATCAGCTAGGTGTGTCTCGACGTGCCTTCATGAAAAACACTTCATTAGCTGCTGGTGGCGCAGTGGTAGGCGCAAGTCTATTTGCACCAGGTATGATGAAGAAAGCACAGGCTAAATCAGTCGATCCAGAAGCGAAAACAGAAGTGAAACGTACTATCTGTTCTCACTGTTCTGTGGGTTGTGGTATCTACGCTGAAGTTCAAAATGGCGTATGGACAGGTCAAGAGCCTGCATTCGATCACCCATTCAACGCTGGTGGACACTGTGCGAAAGGTGCAGCTCTGCGTGAACACGGCCACGGTGAACGTCGTCTTAAGTACCCAATGAAATTGGAAGGCGGCAAGTGGAAGAAGCTTTCTTGGGAACAAGCGATTGAAGAGATCGGTAACAAAGCGCTAGAACTTCGCAAAGAGTCTGGCCCTGATTCGGTTTACTTCCTAGGTAGTGCGAAACACAGTAACGAGCAAGCTTACGCATTCCGTAAGATGGCATCTCTTTGGGGTACTAACAACGTTGACCACCAAGCGCGTATTTGTCACTCAACCACAGTAGCCGGTGTTGCAAACACTTGGGGTTACGGCGCAATGACAAACTCGTTCAATGACATGCACAACTGTAAATCGATGCTGTTCATTGGTTCAAACCCTGCAGAAGCTCACCCAGTAGCGATGCAACATATCTTGATCGCGAAAGAGAAGAACAACTGTAAGATCGTTGTTGCGGATCCTCGTCGTACGCGTACTGCTGCGAAATCTGATCACTACGTTTCTCTTCGCCCAG
Organism: Vibrio sp. 10N.286.49.E11; assembly: GCF_041469505.1. NCBI lineage: Bacteria > Pseudomonadati > Pseudomonadota > Gammaproteobacteria > Vibrionales > Vibrionaceae > Vibrio > Vibrio sp. 10N.286.49.E11. The sequence goes on along the minus strand of NZ_JBFRKQ010000015.1, from coordinate 16,038 downwards.
GTTCAGACGTTGCGTTTATCTGGGGTGTGTTATGGCATGTCTTTGCTAACAAATGGGAAGACCAAGAGTTCATCCGCCAACGTGTATTCGGCATGGACGAGATCCGTGAAGAAGTCGCGAAGTGGAGTCCAGCTGAAGTTGAGCGCGTTACTGGCGTAAGCGAACAAGACGTTTACCACACAGCAAAACTGCTTTCTGAAAACCGTCCGGGTTGTATCGTTTGGTGTATGGGTGGTACTCAGCACACGACAGGTAACAACAACACTCGTGCTTACTGTGTACTTGAGCTTGCGCTGGGTAACATCGGTAAATCAGGCGGCGGTGCAAACATCTTCCGTGGTCACGATAACGTACAAGGCGCAACTGACCTTGGCGTACTGTCTGACACACTTCCAGGCTACTACGGCTTGTCTGAAGGTTCATGGCGTCACTGGTCTAAAGTTTGGGACGTAGACTTTGACTGGATCAAAGGCCGTTTCGACGACAACGCTTACGGCGGTCAAAAACCAATGAACAGTGCAGGTATTCCTGTATCTCGTTGGGTTGATGGCGTACTTGAAGACAAAGACAAGATTCGTCAGCGCGAAAACATCCGTGCCATGTTCTACTGGGGTCACGCAGTGAACTCTCAGACTCGTGGTCCAGAGATGAAGAAGGCGATGCAGAAGCTGGATATGATGGTTATCGTTGACCCATACCCAACAGTCGCGGCAGTAATGAACGATCGTACTGATGGCGTTTACTTGCTTCCAGCTACTACTCAGTTTGAAACCTACGGCAGTGTAACGGCATCAAACCGTTCGCTACAGTGGCGTGACAAGGTGGTTGATCCTCTGTTCGAATCTAAGCCTGACCACGAAATCATGTACCTTCTTTCTAAGAAGCTTGGTTTCTCTGATCAGCTGTTCAAAAACATCCGTGTTGAGAACAACCAACCATTGATTGAAGACATCACACGTGAATTCAACAAAGGTATGTGGACGATCGGTTACACAGGTCAAAGCCCAGAGCGCTTGAAAGAGCACCAGCAAAACTGGCACACGTTCCACAAGACCACGCTTGCTGCAGAAGGCGGCCCAGCGAATGGCGAGACTTACGGTCTTCCTTGGCCATGTTGGGGCAACCCAGAGATGAAACACCCAGGTACGCACATCCTTTACGATACGTCTAAACCTGTCGCTGAAGGTGGTGGTAACTTCCGTACTCGTTTCGGTGTCGAGTTTGAAGGTCAAAGCCTACTGGCTGAAGACAGCTACTCAAAAGGCTGTGAGATCAAAGACGGCTACCCAGAGTTCAGTGACAAACTACTGAAACAACTGGGTTGGTGGGATGATCTAACTGCAGAAGAGAAAGCGGCTGCTGAAGGCAAAAACTGGAAGACTGACGTTTCAGGTGGTATCCAACGTGTGGCAATTAAACACGGCTGTATCCCATTTGGTAATGCGAAAGCACGTGCGATTGTTTGGACATTCCCAGACCGTGTACCACTGCACCGTGAGCCACTTTACACGCCACGTCGCGACCTAGTTGCTGATTACCCAACGTGGGACGACAAAGAAGCTATCTTCCGTGTTCCTACGCTTTACAAGTCGATTCAAGAGCAAGACAAATCTGGCGAATACCCGATTATCCTGACCTCTGGTCGTTTGGTTGAGTACGAAGGTGGTGGTGAAGAAACCCGTTCTAACCCTTGGCTAGCAGAACTACAGCAAGAGATGTTTGTTGAAGTGAACCCGAAAGATGCAAACGACATCGGCTTTAAAGACGGTGACGATGTTTGGGTTGAGGGTGCAGAGAAGGGCCGTATTAAGGTGAAAGCGATGGTTACACGTCGTGTGAAACCGGGTCTGGCATTCATCCCATTCCACTTCGGTGGTAAGTTCCAAGGCGAAGATTTGCGTTCTAAATACCCAGAAGGCACTGATCCTTACGTTATTGGTGAAGCTGCTAACACAGCAACCACATACGGTTACGACCCTGTCACCTTGATGCAGGAAACGAAAGTAACCCTTTGTAATATTCGTAAAGCGTAAGGAGTCTTAAAATGGCTAGAATGAAATTTCTTTGTGACACCAAGCGTTGTATCGAATGTAACGGTTGTGTCACTGCATGTAAGAATGAAAATGATGATGCTCTGGAATGGGGTATTCAACGTCGTCGCGTTGTGACACTGAACGATGGCGAACCAGGTGAAAACTCTATCTCAGTAGCGTGTATGCACTGTACTGATGCGCCATGTATGGCAGTTTGTCCTGCAGACTGTTTTGAACATACAGAAGACGGCATCGTACTTCACAATAAAGACCTATGTATTGGTTGTGGTTACTGCTTGTTTGCTTGTCCGTTTGGCGCACCTCAATTCCCTAAACAGGAAGCGTTTGGTGAGCGCGGTAAGATGGACAAGTGTACCTTCTGTGCTGGCGGCCCAGAAACAGAGCCAGGTTCTGTGGAAGAACGTCAGAAGTACGGTGCGAACCGTATTGCTGAAGGCAAGCTACCAATGTGTGCTTCTTTATGTTCGACCAAAGCACTGCTAGCGGGTGATGCAGAGAAAGTCTCTGATGTATTCCGCCAGCGTGTTGTTGAACGTGGTGCGAAGGGTGCAGGCTGGACAGACGGCAATGACCTTTCTTACGATGCGATGAAGAGCTAGTTAGGAGAGACATATGCTTACAATGTTTAAGCGTCTCTTCCTTGTTGTGCTGCCAATGTTGGCAGCACTAACAATGCTGTCTCCTTTGAGTCATGCATCTGAGACGAACTCATCACAAACTCAATCGAGCTCTGCTGAAAGAGAAATCACACAACTTGCTGGCGCTGATTTTTGGCGACAAGTAAGAAACGGTGAAGAAGGTTACACCACATCTCAATCGGCTGAGCACGGTGTGTTGATCAGTACCCCAGGTCAAACGTGGTACATATTGAAAGAGAAGTGGATGTCACCAGCCGGTGCTGTCGCTATCTTTGGCAGTATTGCTTTCGTTACTCTAATGTACGTTGTGATTGGCCCATTAATGCTAAGCGCGCCAAGAACAGGCCGTAAGATCAAACGTTGGTCTCGACTAGACCGTGCCTTGCACTGGAGTATGGCGTTTACCTTCTTAACACTGGCGTTCAGTGGTTTGATGTTGGTTTACGGTAAGCACTTCTTGAAGCCGTACATTCCAACAGACCTTTGGGGCTTCATCGTTCTATTGGCGAAGCAATACCACAACTACATCGGCCCGATTTTCTATGTGCTGTTGATGGCTGTTCTCATCAAGTGGTGGCGCAAGTCTATTTTCAAGATGGTCGATGTACAGTGGTTCATGAAACTGGGTGGTATGGTCGGGAAACATAAAGGTTCTCATCCATCTGCAGAGTTTTCGAACGCGGGTGAAAAAGCACTGTTCTGGCTATTGATTGTTATGGGTAGTGTGGCTGCGATCAGTGGCTTGGTTTTAGACTTCCCAATCTTCGGTCAAACGCGTCGTGATATGGAGCTTTCAAACCTAGTCCACATGTTGGCTGCTTTGATCCTTATCTGTGGTTTCGTGTTCCACATCTACATCGGCTTGTTCGGTATGGAAGGGGCACTAGAAGGCATGGTAACAGGCGAAGTTGATGAGACTTGGGCTAAAGAGCACCATGATCTTTGGTACAAAGAAGTGATGGAACAAGAGAAAAACGGCGTTGAACAAAGCGCTAACGCAGCAACAGAGAAAACGGAAGGGGTGAATAAGAATGAACAAACCTCATAAAGGTATTTGGGTCGCTTACATACTAAGCTGCTTTACGCCATTTACTTGTCTTATCTCTGGTGTGATTGCGATTATCTACGCGGGTTATCGTTTAGACAAAGGCGAAGATGGTGAAGTAGTGGATACTCATTACTACGGATTAATTCGCTCTTTCTTCTTGAACCTGACGTTCTTCGTCGTTCTTATCGTAACGGTAGCGACCTCTAACGGGGTGTTAATCGGTGTGAACGATTACTGGTATCAAAACCATATTATCGATGACATCGCTTACTACATTCCGTATGTAGGCATGCTGTTTGGTGGTGTTGCGATTGTGGTCTGGTTTATCCGTATGTATCAAGGCATGCAGCGTTTAAGTCAAAACCTACCGCAAAACCCATCAACAGGACCAAACCTGTAACGCCAGTGCGTTAGCTAAAACTCAAAAGCAAAGCCCAATGATTATTTCACTGGGCTTTTTGTTTTTAGGTCTCCGGCTCGAAACATAGTAGTCAGCTGTTCTCTGTATTGAATCTATCCATTGACCGCTTCAATATGGTGCAACTCCCTTATTTGGTGCAATTGTCGTTGTGATTTTTTTTGGTTTTTAAGAACCATAAAAGTGCACCTAAATATTTAGAGATTAATAATCAACAACTTAAAGAAAGAAGCTGTTGCACGAAAATTACCCTTCACACTTGGAACACATCTTGCGTTCACTGTTGAGTCTTTAATTAATTACAACATTGAATCGCACGATATCAGTGCAAATCAGATAAAGCGAAGGAGAATGCTTTAATGAGTGAAACGGTGACTCAAGTTCATAGTGCAGTACAAACCCTTACCCAAAGTTCAGATACTTTATTCCTATTACTCGGCGCAATCATGGTCTTCCTGATGCATGCTGGCTTTGCGTTTCTCGAAGTCGGTACCGTGCGAAAGAAGAACCAAGTCAACGCGCTGGTTAAGATCCTTTCCGACTTTGGTGTCTCCGCCATTGCTTACTTCTTTATCGGTTACTGGGTTGCTTACGGTGCACACTTTTTTGCAGACGCAGAAACACTTTCGCAAGGCAACGGATATGAACTGGTTAAGTTCTTCTTCCTAATGACATTCGCAGCGGCAATTCCTGCGATTGTTTCTGGTGGTATCGCAGAGCGTGCTCGTTTCTATCCAATTTTGATTGCGACACTGTTTACGGTTGGTTTCATCTATCCATTTTTTGAAGGCATCATTTGGAACGGCAACTTTGGATTCCAAGATTGGCTAGAAGGTCAGTTTGGTTACGTGTTCCATGACTTCGCAGGCTCGGTAGTGGTTCACGGCGTAGGTGGTTGGATTGCTTTGGTCGCAGTTTACTTCTTAGGGATGCGTAAAGGTCGAATCCGTGCAGGCAAACACACCAACTTCGCACCATCGAATATCCCATTCTTAGCACTAGGCTCTTGGATCTTATGTGTGGGTTGGTTTGGCTTTAACGTGATGTCAGCTCAAGCGATCAATGGCATCAGCGGTCTCGTGGCAATGAACTCTCTCATGGCCATGGTTGGCGGTATTCTTGCGGCTCTAATTGCAGGTAAAAATGACCCGGGCTTCATCCACAATGGTCCTTTGGCTGGTCTCGTCGCTATCTGTGCGGGCTCAGATTTGATGCACCCACTTGGCGCTTTGGTGACGGGCGGTGTGGCAGGTGCGCTGTTTGTTTACCTATTTACTTATATGCAAAACAAAACACAGATCGATGATGTACTGGGTGTATGGCCTCTACACGGCGTATGTGGTGCCTGGGGTGGCGTTGCTGCTGGTATCTTCGGCCAACAAGCTTTCTGGGGTCTAGGCGGCGTGAGCTTTGCTTCTCAGTTGATTGGTACAGTCGCAGGTGTTGCTGTTGCTTTCGTCGGCGCGTTAATCGTATACGGTGTGTTGAGCAAACTAACAGGCCTACGCTTAAGTGAAGAAGATGAATTCAACGGTGCGGATCTTTCTATCCATAAGATCTCTTCTATCAACGAAGACTAACGTTGTTCACTTGGTGGGGTAAAGCACATCAAGTAGACAACTGTTGAACAGAACTAAGCGGCTTCGGTCGCTTTTTTGTTTCTATGGATAGCAAAACAGAGAATTTGAGTAACAACAACCACAACTATCAAGCGAGTTATGTCACAAATAGCCAATGAATTCAGTTGCCTAAGACTATGGTCTAATCCCCAAAACTATTGTTGGAATTTGAACAGTGCTAAGCTGTTACAAAGTGACATATCTAAAAGGACGTTATATGCATTTCCCATATCGAAATATCGTAATTCTTACTGGCGCTGGCATCTCTGCAGAGTCGGGGATACAAACATTCCGAGCACAAGACGGGCTATGGGAAAACCACAAAATCGAAGATGTAGCGACGCCTGAAGGGTTCGCAAAAGATCCTGACTTGGTACAAGCCTTCTATAACAAGCGTCGTCACGGCCTGCAAAGTGAGAGCATTCAGCCCAATTCAGCCCACAAGGCGCTAGGAGAGCTCGAAGACAAGCTTGATGGCAAAGTTACCATCATTACTCAAAACATCGACAATTTGCACGAGAGAGGCGGTAGCAACAACATTATTCACATGCATGGTGAACTTTTAAAAGCGCGTTGCAGTGAATCCAATCAAGTTGTAGAGCACAAAGGCGATATTGAAACGGGTGAACTTTGTCATTGCTGCCAAATCCCTGCACAAATGCGTCCACATATTGTTTGGTTTGGCGAAATGCCACTAAGAATGGGCGACATTTATTCCGCACTGGAAGAAGCGGATCTGTTTATCTCTATCGGAACTTCAGGTGTTGTTTATCCAGCGGCAGGCTTTGTTCACGATGCGAAAATGCATGGTGCACATACTATCGAGATAAACCTCGAACCAAGTGCGGTTGAAAGTGAATTTGAAGAGAAGCGCTACGGCAAGGCGAGTATCGAGGTGCCTAAACTGGTTGGCGAGTTATTATGTACAGAGAAAGGTTCTTTAACGGCCTAAGCCTTGTCTTTAATAACACACATCAGTTTCTGAATCTGAAAAAATAAAGCGGCTTACGCCGCTTTATTTACTTAACTTCTTAACTAACAATAACTTAGTTGTTTACTTTAAGTTTTTGGAAGTACTCGTCATAAATAACGCTCGCTTCACCAACTTCATCTTGCCACACACCGTTATCCATCACTGATTGTGGTGGGAAAACGTTCTTGTCTTCAGCAAATTCTTTAGGAAGAAGAGAGTAAGCGGTTTTAACTGGTGTCGGGTAACCGATCTCTAGAGCAATTTTCGCAGCGTTCTCTGGGCGAAGAAGGAAGTCGATCATCTTATGAGCCGCTTCAGTGTTCTTAGCGCCTGCTGGAATTGCTAGGCTGTCCATCCAGAAGATAGCGCCTTTTTCTGGCCAGATAATGTCAATCGTTGCGCCTTCTTGGCGTGCCATGTAAGCAGAACCATTCCAAAGCATACCAAGAGACACTTCACCTGCTAGGTAAGGGTTCGCTGGGAAATCTGAGTTAAATACCAATACGTTTGGCATTAGCTTACGAAGTTCTTCGTAGGCTTCTTTGATTTCTTCAGGGTTAGTCGTGTTTGGAGAGTAGCCCAGTTTAGATAGAGCGATATGGAAAACCTCACGAGAGTCATCCATCATCATCAGTTGACCTTCCCACTGCGTATCCCACAGATCGCCCCAGTTTTTAACTGAAGACTTGTCTAGCATGTCTGAGTTGATACCAATACCCGTCGCACCCCAGATGTATGGGATTGAGTAGTTGTTATTTGGGTCAAATGGCTTATCTAAGTAATTTGGATCCAAATCTGCAAAGTGGCTTAGCTTGGTTTTATCAAGCTCTTGAAGCATGCCTTCTTTACGCATCTTAGAAACGAAGTAAGTAGAAGGAACCACTAAGTCGTAACCCGTACCTTGAGTTTTTAACTTAGCGTACATGCTTTCGTTAGACTCATAAGTTGAGTAGTAGACTTTAATGCCCGTCTCTTCTGTGAAGTCTTCTAGTACTTCATTTGGAATATATTCAGACCAGTTGTAAAAATACAGTTCTTGGTCAGCTGCGAAAGAGGGTGTAGAAAGTAAAGTAGCAGCACACAATGCGCCGGTATACAGTGTTTTTTTCATTACTGTTCCGTTCATTTGTTTGATTTGGAGCTGGGTAGTGAACCCAAGGTAAAGGATTTCGAAAAATCGCGCTATATTATAGCAGCGATATAATAAAATAGGCAGCCTAAGCTGCCTATTCATTGATATTCTTATTTTTAACTTATTGATTATCTACGTTGACCTGTTAAGTAAACTGGTTACTTAGCCACAGTTAGATAATAAGCTAAATTACTGACCTGCTTTAAGTTTCATGAAGTAATCTTCGTACTTCACTGTCTTATCGCCAACCGCAGCTTGCCATTCAACACGATCAAGGTCTTCTTGCGATGGGAATAGCGCAGGGCTGTCTTTGAACTTCTCGTTAGACGCTTTAACGGCCGTTAAGTAGCCTGTGTCACGAGAAATTTGCTCAGCAATTTCAGGGCGAAGTAGGAAATCAATCATCTTATGAGCTGCTTCTACGTTTACCGCACCAGAGCTAATCGCAAAGTTATCAACCCAACCGATACCGCCTTCTTTAGGGAAAACCAGTTTGATTGGTAGACCTTCGTTTTGCGCTGCAGCAGCAGAACCGTTCCACAGCATACCAAGACCCACTTCACCAGACATGTAAGGCGCGCCTGGGTTGTCTGAGTTAAATACTAGAACGTTTGGCATAAGCTTTTGTAGCTCAGCGTACGCTTCGTCGATCTCTTTTTCGTTGGTTGTGTTACCAGAGTAACCTAACTTACGCAGTGCGATGTGGAACACTTCACGAGTGTCGTCCATCATCATCAGTTGACCTTCAAGCTCTGGCTTCCATAGATCAGCCCAGCTTTGGAAATCTTCTGGATCGTACATGTCAGTGTTAACAGCAAGACCTGTGATCGCAACTACGTGTGGAATAGAGTAGTCGTTGCTTGGGTCGTACGGCTTATCTAGATAGTTAGTATCTAGATTCTTGAAGTTGTTCAGCTTAGTTTTGTCGATCTTTTGTAGCATACCTTCGTCACGCATCTTAGATACAAAGTAAGTCGACGGCACAACTAGGTCATAGCCTTTGTTGTGTGTTTTTAGCTTTGCGTACAGGGTTTCGTTCGACTCGTAAGTCGAGTAGATCACCTTGATACCAGTTTCATCAGTGAACTGTTCTAGAATCTCACTGTTGATGTAAGGTCCCCAATTCATGAATACCAATTCTTTGTTATCTTTTGCAAATGATGGTGCAGATAACATTGAAAGCGCACATGCACTACCAGCTAATAGAGTAGCCCATTTTTTCATTGACGTTAGCTCCAAACTAAACGTTGCCCGAAGGCAGTAGATAGAAAAACAGAATGGCAATTTACCATTCTGTTTATGATTAACACTTTTTTTGAACTTGAAGTCTCTTAACTTCTTAATCAAGCCAGTCTCTATATAGAGTAGGAGACTTACTTGATTTTTTCTCTCGCTAATGACTGAGAAATGATCACCAGTATTAACGACACCACTAACATCACTGTTGCTAGGGCGTTTACCTCAGGAGAGATACCCACTTTAACCATTGAGTAAATCTTCAGTGGTAAGATTTCATACGTTGGGCCGGTTACGAAAGAGCTAATGATTACATCGTCCAAAGACAGAGTGAAGCTCAATAACCAACCCGCAGCAACCGCTGGCTTAGCAAGAGGCAGAATGATCTGTTTTAGAATCGTCCATTCACTTGCACCTAAGTCTTTTGCTGCTTCTAGCATCTTCACATCAAAGCCATTCAAGCGACTGTATACCGTTACTACAACAAACGGTAGACAGAAGGTAATGTGAGCAGCAAGTAGGGTAAAGAACCCAAGTTGAACACCCATTACCAAGAATAGCGCAAGAAGCGAAATCGCCATTACGATATCTGGAGACATCATTACGATGAACAGCATGCCATTTACGATGCCTTTACCTTTAAATTGGTAACGGAATAGGGCTACTGCTGTAAGACTCCCGACAATCGTTGCGGCTGTTGCTGAGAACACCGCTACGTTGATCGAGTGCCACGCAGCCTGCATTAGGCTGTCGTTGTTAATAAGCGCGTCATACCATTTAGTGGTGAAGCCACCCCATTTCATACCAAACTTATTGGCATTAAACGAGTTAGCGATCAATACGATAATAGGTAGGTATAGAAAGGCGTATACCAGCGCCATAAAGCTGAACTTAACTGTGCGCCCCATTAGTCTAGCTCCACTTTCTTGTTCAATAGCTTACCTGCTCGGTAGTAGGCATACAGCATCACAGCCATTGCCATGGTCAGTGCGATACTCGTCGCTGCGCCAAACGGCCAGTCTCGAGCGTTGAGTACTTGGCTCTTAATCACGTTACCAATCAATAGGTTCTTAGCTCCGCCTAATAGGTCAGAGATGTAGAACATACCTAACGCTGGCAGTAGCACTAACAAACAGCCGCCAATAATGCCCGGCATTGTTAGTGGTAGTACCACTTTCAATAGCGTTTGCAGTTTGTTCGCACCTAAATCTTTAGCCGCTTCTAAATACGTATCGTCCAGTTTTTCAATCGCTGAATACAGCGGCAGAATCATAAACGGAAGTAGGATGTACACTAAACCGATCATTACTGCGGTTTCTGAGTACATGATACGTAGCGGTTTATCAATGATATCTAACGCTAACAAGCTTTTGTTCAAGACACCTTGCGTACCCAGTACAATTTTTAATCCGTATGTACGAATCAAAGAGTTCGTCCAGAATGGTACTATCACTAGGAACAACATGATTGGACGCCACTTCGCCGGCATTTTTGCCACGATGTAAGCGAATGGGTAACCAATAATCAAACAAAGTAGGGTTGCGACAATTGCCATATAGAAAGAGTGCATCAACACTTTAAAATACAGCGGGTCAGCCAAACGCACGTAGTTATCGAGAGTGAAGGTCATCTCGATCAAGTTCGCTTCATCACGAGTTAAGAAGCTAGTACCAATGATCATGATGTTTGGAATCATCACGAACAACACTAACCAACCTGTGATTAAAGCAACAATTGCGTTTTGTAAATTAAACTTCTTGCTCATCTTCTAATACCACTTCCCAGCTCTCAACCCAAGTTACTGCAACTTTTTGGCCCAGTGAGTGATCAACATCAGGGTCATCTTCGTTGAAGAATTCGCTAACCATGACACGCATACCAGATTCAAGTTCTACGACTGAATCTAATGTCATGCCTTTATAGGTTCGCTCGACAATGTGGCCAACAATACCGCGTTGCTCTGACTCTTTAATTTCTTCGATTCGAAGATCTTCAGGGCGAAGCAATACTTGCAGTTTTTGACCCGGTGTTACGTCTTTATCGTGATAGATAATGGACTCTTCACCTTCGATTGTCGCAACAATGCGTTTTTCATCTTGACGAGATTTCGCTGTCGCTTCGAATACGTTAATTTCACCAATGAAACGCGCTACAAATAGGTTCTTAGGCTCTTCGTAGATCTCTCTTGGTGTTCCGTCTTGTTCAATCACGCCATCACGCATAACAATAATACGGTCAGACATAGACAGCGCCTCTTCTTGGTCATGCGTTACAAAAATGAACGTGATACCAAGTTGGCGTTGTAATTGTTTCAGCTCGATTTGCATCTGTTTACGTAGTTTGTAATCCAGAGCAGATAGAGATTCATCCAACAAAAGAACTTTAGGCTTATTAACGACAGCACGAGCGATTGCGATACGTTGCTGTTGACCACCAGATAGCTGGTGTGGCTTTCGTTGTGCCATTTGTTCTAGGCGCACCATTTTCAAAGCATCCATTACACGAGGTTCAATCTCGCTGTTTGGAACTTTCTGCATGCGTAAGCCAAATGCCACATTGTCGAAAACGGTCATATGCGGGAATAGGGCATAGCTTTGGAATACAGTGTTTACATGCCTTTGTTCAGCAGGAACTTGGGTTACGTTTTGTTCAGCTAATAGTATTTGACCACTATCTGCCGTTTCAAAACCCGCAATCATTCTTAGCACGGTTGTTTTACCACAACCTGATGGGCCTAAAATCGTGAGAAACTCACCATGATTTACGTTTAAATCCAGATTGCCGATGACTTCCTTACCATCGAAACTTTTACTGATGCCAGTTAGCTGTACTACTGGCTTTCCTACTGATTTTTTAGCGTTCAACGTCTGTTTTTCTCCACCTTGGTTCTATTTGAGACCTGTTGCTATACACCTTTAAGGCGCGCATCATAATCACCAAAAACGTGAATTCAAAGCATTTTTTACCTTTCGAAGATAAAAAATTTCGCAGGTAAAAGTAAACATCCTTTACCATACTGTTATTTACTGGGTCTACACCCTAACAAGTGTCTAATTATTAACCATTAAGACGCAAAAGCAAGCCTTGTTACAGATTCATATTTTAGTTTGTATCCGACATATGAGTATAATGAAGGTAATTTTTTATCAATAAGTTAGGTGGCTTCGCTTAATCGGCACACCTAGGTATCAATATGAACAACGACATCGAAAAAGATTTTAATTTGGGCGGTAGTATCAACCGTGCACTTTCTGGCGATTATGAGCTCAAAGCAACGGCTGTACTCCAAGAAGCTTGGAAACATACGATAAGTCACTTTCTTTCGTTTTCCCCAGCGATTATTGCTTTGATGTTTGTGCAGCTCGCTATCTTTTATATCGCACTAAAACTACAGCTTGGTGATCCTGCGGTTATCTTGGATGCGGTTATCGACCCAGAGTCGTTCACGCCACAAATCGTTGAATCGATTTTTATTGCGAACTTTAGCTATGAAGTGATCAGCGCGCCTATCTATGCCGGTATCTGTTTAATGGCAATGAGCCACGCCGCTGGCCTACAAACCAAAGTACGCCACATCGGTAAAGGTTTGCAGTTTACGGTTCCGGTTATTCTAGTGACTTTGTTTAGCCTAATGCTTCAAGGCATCGCAGGTATGATTCTGCCGTTCTTGTCTATCTACTTCTCACTGGCGTTCAGCCATTCGATTCTGCTGATTTGTGATAAGAAAGTGCCGCCAATGCAATCGCTGCTGCTTTCTCTGCGTGCTGTCAACAAAAAAATCTTCACCGTTGCTTCTATCTACCTATTAGTAATGCTGATGTTCATCGTCGCGGCAATGATGTACGGCATTGGCCTTATCTTCGTTTTACCTTTCTTCTTCCACGTGAAAGGGATTCTTTACCGCGAGATGTTTGGCATTAAACTCAAACTGATCGCGTCAGACAGACCAAAGAGCGACGACGACCACAACGGTAGCAACAATAAAGACCCACAGGTATTCGATGCATAACAACTCTAAATTAAGCGCAAGTAAATCACTTGCGCTAAAAGTGACAGCATTAGCCTTAGTTGGCTCGATCTCGTTAGTTGGCCCAATGCTTTACCAACAAGAAGAAGAGCACAGGCGAGCGGGGCAAAAGGCTTCAGACTCAGAGCAAAACTTTGGTGACTTGACCGTCTCTTCTGATAAGCCAGATTTCGCAGCGATTGAAGATGTAAATAAAAAGAAAGACACCTTCTTTTCTTATCTTCGCCCAAGTATCAACATCGAAAACAAGCGAATCACCAAAGAACGTGCGTTTCTAACCAAGCTTTCAGAGACGGGGTTGAACAATGTTGACTCTGAAGACGCGTCATACGCAAAGAGACTAGGGAAGCTGTATAGCCTGCCTGTACCTTCATCGGGCTTAGATGACGCTTGGCTGAAAGAAATGTTGAATCGTGTAAACGTGCTACCTGAAGCGCTTGTGTTAACTCAGGCGGCCAATGAATCAGCTTGGGGTACATCTCGTTTCGCCACTAAAGCAAATAACTATTTTGGACACTGGTGTTACACCAAAGGTTGTGGCCTTGTTCCGCTACAACGTAACGAAGGTAGCTCTCATGAAGTCGCAACATTCTCTTCAAGCCAAGAATCCGTACATCGGTATTTCATGAACCTTAATCGTAATCGTGCTTACGCCGATCTAAGAGTGATTCGTGCAAAACTTGATGCGCAAGGTGATGATCTTTTAACAACCGCAACGGCGACAGAGCTCACCAATGGCTTGTTAAAATATTCTGAGCGAGGTTCCGACTATGTGACTGATTTACAAGCTATGATCCGTCACAACGAGGTATACTGGAAAAAGTAACTCATTTTGATACCAACTTGATTGCCTTCGATAGTCGGCTTATACCAGTAATATCACAAAAAGAGCAGCTCATTGGCTGCTCTTTCTATTTATAAACGCTCAACTTCGACAAGATTATAATAATGAAAAAGACAGCACTCGCTTTATTAGCCTCATTAAGCCTTGGGGTTTCTCTTCCTGCTTCAGCGCAAGAATACATGTTCACGTATTCTAAGCTTTATACTCAGCTGAAAAACAACACCAAAGAAGGGCATGATGATGTCAAAGTTGCGGTCTTCTTTGTTGATCAACAAGCTCAGCAAACCTGTCACATCAGCAAAGCTTGGATGGAAAAAGAAGAGCACTACGAAGAGCTAAAAGTCTCTCCGGCCAATGAACTGCTTCTACCGGTAGATCAAAACCTACGCTCAGCAAACCCTCTTATCTTTGTACAAACTCAAGAACAAGAATGTGCGTATTCTTTGGTCGTGATGACTCAAGAGCCTTTAGTTGGAACTGTTGAAGTTACACAGATAGAAAATCTATTGCCACAGATGCAGGCGATGCTTGAAGACGTCAGCGGCATGTTCTCTGGTTGGTTCACGCCAGATATCCAAGGGTTAACGCTAGAGTTCGCTAATAAGCTGGAAGGCAACATCGAGCTTTCAAATGGTAAGCAACTACCAATCAAAGAAGGGCGAGCGAAATTCACCTTAGAAGAACTTCATGGAAGTGACAGCATCACGTTACCAGAACCAACAGTTCGCGTATTGCCGTACATTCCCGCGCAATAGTTTTTAACGGAATCATTGTTAGTGAAGTAAAAGCTTAGCGGAATCATTCCCCTAAGCTTTTACGACATATCTTAAAGCAGCCTCATCGAATTAGATCAGGCTGCTTTTCTTTATCTGCGATACCAACCGAGAGCATGTGAAACCGCGTTTCTCTACCAGCTAGGGAGCTTATCGAACAATAAAAGCAGAATCTTTCTATTACTCAGCTTGTTTATCCTGCCGTTACTATTTCAACATTAAATAAAAATCCGTATAATCCACGCCCTAAAACAGTCCCACTAGCAATCTACAGTCGGTAATACGACGGTGTGAGAGTCGCAATGAACCAAAACGATAATAGAAAAGAAACACTTGAATTCAACAAACTTCAGAAACGTCTGAGAAGAAATGTTGGAAATGCCATCATCGACTACAACATGATCGAAGAGAATGACGTAGTAATGGCATGTATTAGTGGCGGTAAAGATTCATTTGCGATGCTAGATATTTTGCTACGTTTACGTGAAGCAGCACCGATCAAATTTGATGTTGTGGCAGTAAACCTAGATCAAAAACAACCTGGGTTCCCTGAACACATTCTTCCTGAGTACTTTGAAACGCTGAACATTCCTTACTACATCGTAGATAAAGACACGTATTCAGTGGTTAAAGAGAAAGTGCCAGAAGGCAAAACAACGTGTGGCCTATGTTCTCGTCTTCGTCGTGGTACTTTGTACTCATTCGCAGAGAAGATTGGCGCAACTAAGATCGCACTGGGTCACCACCTAGACGACATCGTTGAAACCATGTTCCTAAACATGTTCCACGGTGCGCGCCTAAAGGCTATGCCACCAAAGCTTCGTTCAGATGATGGTCGTAACGTTGTTATTCGTCCACTGACTTACTGTCGTGAAACGGACCTAATCAAATACGCTGAACACAGAGAGTTCCCAATCATTCCTTGTAACCTATGTGGCTCTCAAGAGAATCTACAGCGTCAGAACATTAAAGCGATGCTAATTGATTGGGATAAGAAAACGCCCGGTCGTGTTGAGAAGATCTTCAAATCAATCCAGAACGTAAGTCCAAGCCAACTGGCTGACCGCGAGCTGTTTGACTTCGTGAACCTTCCACTGGACCGTAGTGAAGACCGCAAAGCATACGAATTCGAAGAAGCTGAAATCTCATCATCTAACATTGATGAGTCAATGTTCATCGACGTAACGAATGTTTAACCATTAGATTGGATAAAGATGATGTTTGCCATTCTGTGTTTGGAATGGCGTTGCTCTAGATAATCGAGTAGGAGGAGGCC
>NZ_JBFRKQ010000014.1:0-2248 GCF_041469505.1 Vibrio sp. 10N.286.49.E11 | reverse complement strand
TAACAAATAAGGATTAAGGTGTTGCGCAGCCAACACTAAATCCCGAGTGTTGAACAAGCCCGAAGCCACTTTGTTAAGTAAATTGTACGATTGAACTTGAAGGGCACATCGCTTTGAGGCTTTTCTCAAGGCGAGCGGGGTCAAGATAAGGTTGCGATAGCAATCTTATCAACCAGTTAGCTATTTTTCGTTTCTTTCGTCGTCACATCTCCTTTGATTTCGTCAATGCCATTCTCCTTATTATCAAATGCCTTTCGGCTACATGGGTCGGCTCACTCCAACACACGCCATCTCATGCTCACAGCAAGGGCAGATTCTTATCGCTTTGCTCCTTATCGGTGCCGTTAGCGGCGGCATCATATAGACCAAGTTCAATAACAGCAGTTGAATGCGGGCTCTTAAGGCGTGAGCTTGACCACGTAAAAATCCGTAGTCTCGTACTCTCTGCAACCCTTTGGGCAGCACGTGTTGCAAAATGAGCAGCAAAAACTTCAGAATGGGCAAGGTGCGCGTTCGCCATGCATTGGTCTGACTCTCTTTATAGCGGAAGGTGACAGTATCATCTGTGATACTGATGATGTCTTCATCAGGCAGCACACCGCGATAGAGATAGCGCGCCAAATAGTTGAGTGCAGCCTGACCGTATCCTACTTGTCTGCAATCGACCACCCATTGTTTGGGTATGCCACTCGGCAGCCACAACGTTGGGTGTTGATTAATGGCCTCTAGCATTCTTGCTCGCCATACTTTGGCCAAAGCAAACGCGTTGAAGAGGTAATGCTTGTTGCCTTTGTGCCACGTTTGCCTCGACGCGTCGTATTGGCCTGCCGCCACGATAATGTGCAGATGTGGGTGCAAGTTTCGTTGTCGGCTGTGAGTATGCAACACGGCGGTAAAACCAAGTTCACCTTGCCGTTGTCGGTTGGCAAAATCCTTTAATACCCCTGATGCCACCTTAAACATACCGTTATATATCGCTTTAGGTTGATGTCTTGCCAGCACTCTCAATTGATACGGTAAAGTGAAGGTCACCATGAAATAGTGAACAGGTAACCGTTTTTGCTGTTGACGCTGTAGCCAGTCAGAAGTGGTGCGTTGTTGGCATTGAGGGCAATGGCGATGACCACAAGAAAGAGGCAATCGGTCATCGTGATGGCAGTGACTGCAGAACCATTGTGAGCGTCCTTGTTGCTCTGTTTTGCAACGGAGCATCGCCCCAATAGCTCGATGCATATCGCCATTTATCTGCGCATGATAGTGATGCTTAAGCGCACGATGATGCTGGCGAAGCAGTTCAATGAAAGTACTCATTTTATGCTCCATGTTAAGTCTAGATCATCCGTTAATTGGTTGATGGCCATTGCCGCATCACGCTGCTTTATCTGAGTCATTCGGGTGTATCGTGCCGTGGTGTTGAGGCTTGCATGACCGAGCAGTGATTGCAGTGAACGCAGGTCGACTCCTTGCTCAAGTAAGTGCGTTGCGAAGCAATGTCTGAGTGAATGAGGACTCGCATGCTTTTTGATACCACACTCTTTAAGTACAAGTTTCATCGTCTTTTGAATTCCGCCACGATCCATGGGGGTGTCGTGACATGTACCAAGTCCAGGAAATAAGTAGCAAGGATGCTTATGGGTAAGCCAGTGCGTGCGGAGTGCCTTAAGCGTTCGCTGCGGAAGCGGCACCATTCGGTCTTTTCCGCCTTTTCCTTCCCGTATGTGAACGCGCATTGTTTGGCTGTCGATATCATGAACCGTAAGATTTAATCCCTCACTGAGTCGTAACCCCATGCTGTACAGAGTAAGAAAAAACACCTGATAACGTGCTTGTCGAGTGTGAGTAATCAGCGAGCTGACTTGCTGTGGTGTCAGTATGTCGGGCAGTCGTTTTACTTGTGGCGGCTTGACGATATTGAGCCACTCCCACTGTTTATCGAGCGTGTAGCGATAGAAAAACTGCAAGCCATTACGATCGAGTTTTATGGTGCTCCACGAGTGGGTTTGAATAAGAGACGCGAAGAACTGTTTGAGGTCAGAGGTCGTTAATGTATCAGGGGCTCGGTCGAAATGAGCGGTGATCCGACGAACCGCACGGGAATAGGCATCAATGGTCGCGGGTCGTTTACCTTGCAGCTTTAGGTTGGTAAGGTGTTGTTCATAAAGGGTGTTGTAACGTTTTAAGTCATCGGGTTTCATGGGGTTACTCCTGTGAACGACCATCAGGGTGATGGTGTTACAAGAGTATGGTT